>CAZZMI010000043.1:0-17192 GCA_964655275.1 uncultured Anaerolineae bacterium
AAGTTAAAGAGCCCTCTGTGGCGAACTCAGCCATGGCCACGATGGGCCTTGGCAGATGGCCCCCTCAGCCAAAAATGGCACTCCATGGTATTTTATTCACCCCTCTGGTAGATTTTCGCGTACCCGGCATATTGCTCGTAAATGGCTTTTATGTAACGCTTTGTCTCTTCTATCGGGATGAGCTCTACGAAGAGGTCCGGGTCATATGCTGCTTCTCTCCACCAGGTTGCTGCCCGCGCAGGGCCAGCATTGTAAGCAGCTAAGGCTGCAAACCAGTGGCCGAATTTTTCCTTTTGCTGAACAAGGTACCATGTGCCAAATTTGAGGCTGACCCAGGGTTTCTCCAGCAATCTGTCCGAAAACCCGGACCACCCAAGGGCTGAGGCAATGGATTTCCCGGTAGAGGGAATGATTTGCATCAGCCCAATAGCCCCGGCCGGTGAGTTCGCCCACGGATCAAAGAGGCTTTCCTGACGGATCACAGCCGCCAGAAGCAAAGGGTCAATCCTCCAGGAAGAGGCTTCCTGCTCCAGAAGTCTGGCGAAGAAAAGGGGATAAGCCAGCTCCCAAAGCCCGGGGGGAGGAGATGCCCCAGCTTTCCGAGCAAGCCGGATGAGGGCCATGGCTGATTGGATGGAAAGGGAATAGAGTTTTTTCTCGCGGAAATAGAAGGCCAAAAAAGTGAGAGCATGGGGATTTTGCTGGGATTCCCGGTAGAGGCTACGGTATAGCGAGAGGGCTTCATCCCTGTAGCCAGCTGTCATAAGGGCTTCGGCCCAAAGAAGGCGGGGGTCATTTACAGGCTCTGGAGAGGTTGGAGCCCATGTCCCCACCCATTCCTTCAGGGCCTCGTAAGAGAAGTTTTCTCCTTGCTTCACGTTTGCGAAGCCCGAAGCAAAGCTAAATCGGCGCAAGCTTGCTAAAGCCCGAAGGCCATAGTAATTTTCAGGAGCAAGCTGGTAGGCTCTCCACCAGCGGGCTCTGGCTTCTGCCCACTTTCCCTGCTTCATCAGGGCTTTGCCCATCCAGAAACAAGCTCTGGAATCCCCAAGTTCCTTCCAGAGATCAATAGCTGTGGTTAGCTCCCCCGCCCTGTAAAAGGCTAAGCCTGCCCTGAATTTAGCTTCGCTTTTTTCTTCAGGAGCACGAACTATTTCTGCCGCCATAAGGTAAAATTCGGAAGCCAGATTGAAAGCTCCCTTCTTCTCCGCGAGGCTTGCTGCTCGCTGAAGAGCCTTCAGCGCAAAAGGACTATTGGGGTAATTTTCAGCCAGCTTCCGGTAAAGGGCTATGGCTTCCTCACTTCTGCCAGCCAGTTCAAGGGTCCTGCCCTTTTCCCACCAGCCCTCGGGGACAAGAGGGCTATCGGGGTGGGTTTGAATGAGCCAGTCCCACTCCCTTAAGGAGGCCTGGTAATCTCCAAGCTCCCGATAAATGATGGCTGCGTAATAATGGACTTCGGCTTTGTGATCTTTTGGGTGCGCAACGGTGTATCGCTCAAAAGCTAAAAGGGCAGCACCGCAGGCTTGAGGGAAGGAAAAGCAAGCATGATAATCCACCAACCCCCTGAGGTAATCGTCCACTGGTTCCCCGGCCTCCACAAGCTCTACAAGGGACAGATAAGCATAATAGGATTCGGGTGAAAGTTCAATGGCGCGACGAAAAAGGCTATAGGCTTTTAGCAAATTGCCTGCTTCTTTGTGAACTTTGCCGCACTTGTAGTACATGCGAGGGCGGACTGAGTTCGCAATGGGGACTTTTTCCAAATTAGCGCATTCAATTTGAGCCTGCTTGTATTCCTTCCCTTCAACTAAGGTTTCAATAACTTTCTCCCTTAGGGCGATGGAATCCTTTAATTTGAGGGCTTCCCGATACGCCTTCACTGCCTCCTGATAATGCCCCATTTCTCTGTAGAGGTCTCCAGCCTCCTCCCATGCAAGTTCGGAAAATGGGCCTCCATTCCAGGCGTGGCGAAGGTAGGCCTGCAGTGCAGCCTGAAGGTTGTTTACAATTTTGTATAAGCGACCCATCCGCAGAAGTATTAAGGGGGCTCTTGAATCCTGAGGGTAAAGGGAGAGGAATTTTTGCCAGACATCAAGGGCTCTCGGGTAATTGGCTTCCTCTTCCAGGCACTCTCCCAGGGCCAAGAGCACTTCAGGGCTGGGTGCCAGGCCTTCAAGGAGCCCGATCGCTTCGGGGCATTTTCCCTCTTCTTTGAGGGAGAGGGCCTCCTCCAGAGCCGAAGGCCCCTGTGCTGCAACCCCGAAGCTCAGGAAGAACAGAAGGAGAACAGGGCAAAGCTTCTTCATCACATGAGGCTATCAAGGATAATGCCGAGGAAAACGGCTGCAAGGTAAGGGCTTGTAACTTTGAAGGCTATCCAGGCGTTGTGAGCCGTTGGCCTGACCCAAAGGTAAGAGTTAAAAGCAAGCAGGGCAATGCCGGGAATATACGCAAGAAGGGCGTAAATAAGGCCAAACTTGCCCACAAAGTGGATTAAAACTGAAAAGATGAACATAAGGAAAGCGGTGGATACGATGCATCTTAGCACTTTCTTTTCGCTGCTAACTACTGGAAGCATGGGGACACCAGCACGAGCGTAATCATCCCGGTAACGGAGAGCCAGGCTCCAGATATGTCCGGGAGTCCACAGAACTACCAGAGCAGCCATAAGGATGGGCAGAAGGGCCACTTCTCCCCGCATAGCTGCCCATCCGAAGACTGCGGGGGCACCTCCGCTGAACGAGCCAAGGATTATGTTCCACGGTGTGCGTCGTTTGGAGAGAAGGCTGTAAATGACAATGTTATCAAAGAGGCCAAAGAGCATCCAGAAAAGGGCCCAAGCATTGAGGAAAGCGGAAAGAATTACGGCAATGGTGGCAAGGAAAAGTCCCCAGGCAAGAGCCTCTTTCGGTGAAATAATCCCTTGAGGCAGGGGACGGCGGCGAGTTCGCTCCATTACTGCATCTATGTCTCTATCAATGTAACAAGTTATGGTGTTAGCGCCGGCGCATCCGGCAGTAATGGCTGCAAAAGCTATCGCGAGTTTATCCAGGGGAATGGCTGGCCCAGTAGCAGCTATCATACCGCCAAGCGCAGTGAAAACCAGCAGTAATACGCTTGGAGGTTTAGTTACCAAAACATAGCCCTTTAATTTTGAAGCAAGACCTAAATTTTTAGCCAGTTCTCCTTCCATAACCTCACCTCCGAAAAATCTTTAACTTCTGCCAGAAGCTCAGCTACTGTGCGGTTCAGGCTGGGGTGGACCAGGTTGGGGGCAATTTCAGCCAGAGGAATCAGGACAAAACGCCTTTCATGAAGGCGAGGGTGGGGGATGGTTAGCCTATCATCGGAAAAGACCAGATTATTGTAAAGTAGTATGTCAAGGTCTATTACCCTTGGCCCCCACCGCACCCCTCCGGTGCGGCCCAGGTCCTTTTCAATGGCTTTGACAAAGTCCAGGAGTGCATGAGGAGTTAAATCTGTTTCTATGGCGCAAACGGCGTTAAGAAACCATGGCTGCTCCGGGTAGCCTACTGGCTCTGTCTCGTAAATGGAAGAAACCCGCAAAATCCGAACCTTATCCCTGAGCTTTTCAATGGCTCTGCAAAGATTAATTTCCCGGTCTCCCAGGTTAGAGCCGAGTCCAAGGTAGACTTCAGCCACTACTTTTTTACCCCAATTTTGTGCAAGTTTTCCATAATAAATTCCTCAGGCAAAGGCCCTCCAAGGGTAACATCCGCAATTTTCCCTGCAGGGTCAATCCAGAAAGTAGTAGGTAAGCCCCTTACTTTATACATGTTGGCAATTTCTCCCCTTTCATCCAGGAGGATGGGGAAAGTGACCCCGGTTTCCCGGACAAAGTTTTTGACGATTTCAGGGGATTCACCCACGTTTATCCCTATGATAACAAGGCCTGAGGTGTTGAGTTCGTTGTAAAGTTTCTGGAATACTGGCATTTCTTCCCGGCAAGGTGGGCACCATGTGGCCCAGAAATGGAGCAAGATAGGCTTGCCTTTGAACTCTTCCAGTGTTTTTTCCTGGCCATCTATGGAGGGAAGCTTAAACGGAGGGGCTTGCCCAAAGCTCTCTTTAAAGGCGCCTCCTGTGCTGCAACCGGCCATGAGAAAAACAGCCAACAGGATAAAGATTACAGGATTAAACCGCCTCATAGGTTAACCCCCAATGTGCTGGGTTAGATTATATACTTCCAGGGTTAAGAAGTCAAAGGTTACGGAAAGCGCTTGAGGACTTTTCGGCAATTTGTTGCTCAAACCTGCCGGGTAGGTTACTGGCAAGTAAGTAGGGTGTCCCCCCAGGCTTTCTTCAAAAAGGGGGCAAACCGCCAGCATCGGCAACCTGCCCGCGAGTGGGACCAAAAACCATGGCAAACCCCAAGCCCACGAGGGCGGGGTAAATGGGAAATGAATGGGGTGAAAACCCCTTCCAGAGGGATTGGAGTGTGTCCCCCAAAACCATCAAAACCACCAGCATTGGCAACTCAGCGAGCAGGACTAAAAACCATAGTAAACCCAAGCCTGCAAGTGGAGAAAGATTAAGGAGCAGGAACTATGGATAAAGTGATTAAAAATGGCATTATAGTCACAGCTTCGGACACTTTTGAAGCCGATATAGGCATAGAAAATGGCAAAATTGCCGCTGTAGGCAAAAATCTTGATGCTCCTGTGAAAATTAAAGCAAATGGCTGCTACATCTTCCCCGGCTTCATTGACGTCCACGTTCACCTGCAGATGCCCGCCGGCGATATAGTCTCTGCCGACGATTTCTTCACTGGCACCGTAGCTGCAGCCTGCGGAGGTACCACTACCATCCTGGATTTCGCCGAGGCCCATGGCTCCCAGACCCTTTCCCAGGCAGTGGAAGAGCGCCGCCGCCAGGCCGATGGCCAAGTAGTGATAGATTACAGCCTCCACCTGACCGGGAATCGGGCCGACGATAATTTTCTTCAAGAAATAGCTGAACTGGCCGAGCAGGGGTACACTTCATTGAAAATTTACACCACATACCCGGGTCTGATGGTGGAAGATGGACAAATCCTGAAGCTATTAGAAGCATGTAAAGAAGCGGGAATATTGCCCATAGTGCACGCAGAAAATCACCACATCATTGAATACATGAAAACTCAGCTTTTAAAAGAAGGCAAAACTTCGCCCCGCTACCATCCGGTAAGCCGTCCGTGCTTGGCCGAGGCTGAAGCGGCTCAAAGAGTGCTGGCCCTCTCAGCCTTAGTAGGAGTACCGGTGTATTTTGTGCACTTAAGTTGCGCCGAAACCATGGAGGCCGTGCGGTTAGCTCGCAGGCGGGGCCAGAAGGTTTTCGTTGAAGTAACCCCCCACCACCTCTTCCTCTCAGAGGAAGAATACCTGAAGCCGGGCCTGGAAGGGGCAATGTTCGTCCTTTCTCCACCCTTAAGGAGTAGAAACCACCTTGAAGCCCTCTGGGAAGCTCTGGGAAACGGCGAAATTCAGACAGTGGCCACAGATCATTGCCCCTGGACCCGCGAACAGAAAGAGCGTGGGTTGGAGAATTTCACTCTGATACCCAACGGTGCCCCCGGAGTGGAAACCCGCATCCCGCTCCTTTTCTCTTTTGGGGTAAGGACACGAAAGCTTTCCCTCAACCGCCTTGTAGAAGTTTGCTCCACAATGCCAGCCAAACTCTTCGGCCTTTACCCTCGTAAGGGAGCTATAGTCCCTGGAGCTGATGCTGATCTGGTGATCTTTGATCCAGAAAAGGAAATAACTCTTTCCTGGCAAAACTTGCATCACAACGTGGATCACTGCCCATATGAAGGGTGGACGTTAAAGGGTTACCCGAGGCTTGTGCTATTACGGGGTGAGGTAATTGCGGAGGAAGGAAAATTCATCGGGGAAAGGGGGCAAGGCCTCTTCATACCCCGTCAGAAATTCTCGCTCCAATCCCTATAACCGGAGGCCATGGGGTGCGCGTCCCTTTACGAAAATTGGGACCAAAAGAACGCCGGAACCTTGCTTTAGCAGCTATTGCTGGCTTTTATTTAATCCTGACAGCATATAATTTGCTCACCGGAGGATTTTTTGTCCCTTTCGGCCTTGATTTCCTGGTCTTCTACAGTGCCGGTTATGTGGCAGGCACCTGGGGATGGAACAGGATTTACGATGTTGAACTTTTGACAAAAGTGCAAGCATCTTTTGTCCCCGTCTTAAAGCAGCTGACAGTTCCTCACCCTTTTGCCTTCCTACCAGTTTTTGCCATTCCTTTCCGTTTGTTCGCCCTCCTGCCTCCAGTGCCGAGTTTCCTACTCTGGACCATTCTTAACCTTTTGGTTCTGGTTTATTATCTCAAACTTTTGATGGAAGAGGCCTCCCTCTCAAGCAAGGGAAGAAATCTATTGGCCATGTTTCTGCTTTCTTTCCCGGTTTTCCACAATTTTTCCTTTGGCCAAATTGATGTGTGGCTTCTCCTTTGTATCGGAGAGTTTATGCGAGCTTTCCTGAAAGGCAAGCACTGGAAGGCAGGGGCATGGCTCGCCGGTTTGCTTCTAAAGCCACAAGCTCTGATACTGGTTATCCCCTCCCTTCTTTTGAGGAAAGAATTTAAAACAATAGGTGGGTTTGTTTTGGCTTCCATGGCTTTAATCATTTTTTCAACAATTGTAAGCGGTCTCGAAGGGATAAAAGGGCTACTGGCCCTGTGGCTCAGCTACAGAGGAGGTGTTTTCATAATCTGGCAAAAATGCATGATGAATTGGCGAGCAATCCAATTGCACTTGAGCTCTTTGACCTCTCCAGCTGTAGGGTGGGCGGTAACAGGGATAGGAATGGCTTTGACAGCCGGTTTGGCCTTTTATTTATGGATAAAAACTCCATTGCATTTCAGAAAGAACTTCGCCACAATTGTTCTTGGAACATTTGCTGCCACAATAATTTTGGCCTGGCACTCGCATTTTCACATGGGAATGTTGCTTTTGCCTCCTCTTATTTACCTTGTTGACACCATTCCTGCCGGCTTGCTGGACGCATGGATTTTTGTGCCCCCTGGAGTTTTATTCCTCATTTACTTTGCTGGAGCTTTAGCCCGAGCTACAGGGCAAGTTTTACCGGAGGCCTACGGGTGCCCCGTCTTGGGAAGTTGCCTTTTCATCCTTAACTTTTGCTTATTAATCTGGTGCGTAAGGGAAAAAAACAAGGCGACTGGCCGATAGGCCAATCGCCTCTTTTTAGCTTATAGAACACCCACCATTAACGAGCCTTCGGTATCTCCTGAACTATCACTGATTTGTTGGCTTCAAGTTCCTGGGGCGCCACGTCCTTAGCTGTCAGGAAGAGAGCCTCATTCCCATGGCAGCTGTTACAGGTTTTAGTTTGAGGAGCATTACGGACGATGTTGTGAGGTGTGGTGTATTTCCAGGTAGGAACAGCATTGAAGTTAGGAAGGAGGTTATCACCATAGGTGGCGAAGGTATCGGGGACAGTGGGTATGTGGCGCAAAAGGACATACTTATACGGCCGCTCTTCGGTAGGATTGGGGTTAAGGCCTATCTTGAAGGTCATCTTAGAAGGGTCAGTCTTGAACGTAGGCATTCCCTCTTTAATTATAACGTGGCAGTTGTAGCAGCTCTTATAGGGCCCGGAAACATGGCACACGTAGCAGTCCACTTTATCGCCATGGATAGCATGATGAGTTACACCGTCTTTGCCCCCTTTAACATCAGGATGGCAATCCAGGCAGGAAGGCGAAGGCTTGCCATCATAACGGTGAGCATACTGGGTTCCATCCCCATGGAAAGCAGCCACAGGATGACACTGGAAGCAGTTCATACCGGCTTTTTCCCAGTGCACACTGCCAGGGATTCCTTCGTTCAGGCCCATGTATTCAGCACCAACCCTGGCGCTGTGGCATGAAAGACAAGTATCCTGGATGGAGATAACCTTTTTAACCCTGTGGCCCTTGATAAGACCACCACCAGCAAAGATGGGGCGACTTATGTGGCAATGAGTGCAATCGGCATGGCAATAAGCACAATGGTTCTGGTAAGCTTTCTGCATGTTGGGGTTAGAGAAGTCCGCCCCGCGGGCTTTAAGGACTGTAATGTAACCCTGCAGAGATTTGTGGAGCGAAGTCTCTGCAGTTTTAGCAATCTCACCGTGGCAAGTAGCACATTTATCAACAGGGTTTTTAATTATGCCTTTGTGGGCTTCTTTCTTCTCCTGCGTTCCAGCCACTCCACCGTGGCAGCCAATACAGTTATAGGAGTTGTGCACATCTTCCAGAAAACGTTCATCCACTAAAACCTTCTGCCAGACCTCCAACGGAGGTGGAGGGGCAGCTCAGCCTTCTCCTTCCGGCTCAGGTTTTTTAGGAGCCGGCTCCGCTACTGCTTTCAAAGTCTCAGCATTAGTGTGACAAGCAACGCAATTTTCAGCGCTGGGCGGAGGGGTAGGAGTAGGGGTAGGAGTTGGAGGTAGTGGGGTAGGTGTAAATGTTGGGGGCAAAGTTGCTACAACAGTGGTAGGTGGGACTGGAACTATAGGGGTGGGTGTAGGAGCGCACCCTGCGATCAACAATATACCTCCTGCAAGCCCCGCTAAGAATAAGAGAAGATAACATTTCCGTTCCATAAAATTCCTCCCCCAAGATAAGAGCCCCTACAGGCCCTTACGGACCTGCAGGGGCCAGTTGACTGTAATTATTCAGCTCTGTGGCGCAGTATGAACAGCCCCGCCACTCCTGCGCTCAAGGAAATGCCGCCAAAGACCATCAGAATCAGTGGAATTATAGGAGTGCTGCCTTCCCCGCCGGTGACAGGAAGGGCTGGAGGAGCAGCAGTTTCTACCGGGTAATCGGGCTGGGTGGCGGGATTAAAGCGAGGCTGGGCAAGGACTTCATCGTTCTTGGTCCAACCCATCATGCCAAACTTGAGGTTTACAGCATCGTAGCCCAAGAGGTTGAGAATGGTGGCAGCAATTCCGCCAGTATGGCCGGTGTAGCAATAAACCACAATCTTCTTATCCTTGGGCAACTTAGCCAAGTTCTCAGGCTTCCAAAGGTCCTTCCAGAAAATGGTTATAGCTCCAGGAATACGCCCTTTGGCATCATCCTCAGGCTTGCGAACGGAGAGGATGAAAGGATCGTTCTCAGGATCACCATCGTTCAGGATCTGATACAAGTCCTTGGCTTCTATCACCGGAGGCTTGCCCGAAGTAAGGTAAGCTTTGGCTAATTCATAAATAATGTCAACCGCCTCGGTCTTGCCTGTACTAATGGTGGGGAACTCATAAACAGCTTTGGCCTCTACTGACTCCTTACTAACCGGGTAATCAGGCTGGGTTGCAGGATTAAAGCGAGGCTGGGCAAGGACTTCATCGTTCTTGGTCCAACCCATCATGCCAAACTTGAGGTTTACAGCATCGTAGCCCAAGAGGTTGAGAATGGTGGCAGCAATTCCGCCAGTATGGCCGGTGTAGCAATAAACCACAATCTTCTTATCCTTGGGCAACTTAGCCAAGTTCTCAGGCTTCCAAAGGTCCTTCCAGAAAATGGTTATAGCTCCAGGAATACGCCCTTTGGCATCATCCTCAGGCTTGCGAACGGAGAGGATGAAAGGATCGTTCTCAGGATCACCATCGTTCAGGATCTGATACAAGTCCTTGGCTTCTATCACCGGAGGCTTGCCCGAAGTAAGGTAAGCTTCTACAGCTTTACGAACCACTTCGAATTCGCCCGTGGGTTGTTGACCGAAGGCCACCCCCACCATAAGGAGCATTGATATTATTACAATTAAGCTTGTGCCGAACAACAACCATTTCTTACCCATAGCTTATCCCTCCTTTATTTTTTAATTTTTCCCCATCCTTCCGGGGTATGGCATTGCTGGCATTCATCGCTCCCAAAGGTATGAGGACGAGTATGACAATTGCTACAGACGTATTTTAATCCACCGAAGTTAGGCCATTTATGGCAAGCAAAACAGCCTATTTCGGCATGTTTCCCTATTAAATCCACTGGATGCATAGCAAGCTGAACTTCTTTCCAGGTTTGGGTAGAAGTGTGACAAGTATTGCAGTTAATAACTTGCGCAACGTCGTGCGGGCCGACATGGCAAGCGATGCAGTCTTCAAGCTGGATTTTAAGATTGCGTTCCCGGTGGCAGTCAAGGCATACACTCATGGAGCAGATAACTTTGCCCGAGACGGGGTCAAAACCATGTCCCACCCCCCCATGGCAATCACTGCAATACACATCGCAAGTGCCTTCCACTGTCCGTTTGATGATCAATCCATGGGGGGTACGCAACCTATCTCCAGGTATAACATCAGGTAAAGAGCGGTGGCACAAAAGGCATTTGCTTAAGGCTGCAGTGCTTGGGTCAGCTAAAAGCCCAGTATGCGCCGCTTCCTTGCTTTCCGCTGTCCCATTTCCCTTATGGCATGTTACACACCCGAGGCGGCCATGGGTGGTAAGCAAAGAGCTGGGTTCTATAAAAACTACTGCAATTTTTTCTGGAGATATAGCACTGGCCAGCAATTTGTTCCGATCAAAGTGGCAATTTTCGCAACTCACTGAAAGTGGTCTTGCATAACCTATGGTGGGCAAAGTTGGGGTAGGTTTAATTTTGGGAGCCAGAGCCTGCCCTATTGGTTCCAACAGCAATCCCGCCAAGATAGCAAATATAGCAACTGCAACGCCTATAAGGATAACAGCCCACCTTGGCCAGCTGAAAGGAAGCATTTATTGTCCTCCTACAGGAAAGCTGGAACCCCTGCGAAAATGATGATATAGCGCAGGAAAAGCCCTGCCGTTATTATCCCAACCCCTGAGACAATACCCCAAACAGGGCTATGTTGCCCAGCCCCTATAGCGTAAACGTGGATAACGAAAGGTAAGAATAATCCCAGAAAAGCCACAAACAACCAGAACACCAAACTCAGGGGGCCACTTATTGCTAAACTTACAGCAAAGGCGCCGGCTCCACCCAGCTTATAAGCTGATAAGAAATAAAGGCCTATAAGCAAGGCTTCAAGCCCTATAAGAATTAGGTGTAACGCTGGTAGAGATGGGTAACGCCGGATTATTTCAGGTAGCGCTATAGTTCCAACTAAGTCAAAAACCAAGCCCATTCCAGTGGATATAGCTGATACCAGGAAAAGCACTGGAAGCATAGGAATACCGACGCCAGGAAAAACCGGGGCACTCCAGAAAGGTATAGCAGGCCCCACCGCACTTAGCAATATCCCCGTGTAAATAGCCGTACTTAGAGCAAAGAGAGCTCCGATTATCGTCAGTGGTCTCTTAACTTGCCGCCAAGATGCTTTAAACCAGGGAAGCTTGCTCCTGAGCCATGCATCCCACGAAGGCATTTGGCTTAAAAGCTCTACAAGCCCATAGAGCAAGCCTAAAGGTATGAAGATGCTCAAGATCCAGATACCCCAGGTCATTACCGAAGTTGGATGTATGAACATCCACAAGATTCTCCAGGGTTGGGTCTTTCCAGCCCCTAAGTCAAGGATAAGGAGCAGCGAGCCAATCCCTACCACCAGGCCAGAGATACCGGCTCCTACGAGGGTTCCTGGGCAAAATTCGTATTTATAACGGATACCTGCCCATTCTATAGTGCAGGCTATGAGGAAAGCACCAGCACCCAATCCGCCCAGAAAGAGGTAAATAGCGATGAGCCATCCCCATGCTGTTTGTCCCATCCTTCACCTCACTCTATAGGGACGTAATAAAGGATATTAGGTTTGGTCCCAAACTCCGGATGAAGGGGAACCGCTTTACCCGAAGCGATCAGTTTAGCCACCTCGCTATTAGGATCATCTTTCCGTCCGAAAAGGCGAGCTCCAGGTATGCAAGCATGCACACAGGCAGGTTCCCCTCCGCCTAATACATAATCCAGGCAGAGCCAGCATTTCTGAGCAGTGCCTGTCTTTTCGTTAAGGATACGGGCCTGGTAGGGGCATGCTACCAGGCAATACTTACACCCTGTGCATCGAGCTTCATTGATCAGGACCACACCTTCTTCAGTAGTATAAGTAGCATTTACTGGGCATACCCAAGCGCAAGGCTGAATTATGCAATGCTGGCACTGAACAGGGAGAAACCATTCTCGGCCATTAGTTTCCTTGCGGTAAATTTTGATGAAACTTTGTCCTTCAGGGAGATGATTGCGGAGCCGGCAAGCGTCCGCACATGCTCCACACCCCACGCACTTGTTCAAATCTATGATAAGGGCATACTTGGCTGCAATTTCTTTAGGGATTGAGAAAAGTTCTTTTCTGCGAGAAAGGGAGGGAACTATTAAGCTTATTACCCCAGTGGCCGCAAGGCCCTTGATAAAATTCCTCCGCGTTATATTCACTTTGCCCATGGCGTTTTCCCACACGCAAGCTTAGCTTTCTGAGAGAGAATTTAACTCCTTTGTTATATCCCTTGCAAGGGGCAGAAGTCCCTTTTTGGTAAGGACAATTGTCCCTTACTTGCCTTATCTCCTCCAGGGGCATATAATTTTAAAGGGACCATGGACAAGGGTGTTATTGATTTTTGGCTTGAGTCAATTTTCTACTTCATCTGCGGCGAAGTATTTTTCATTACTGCTTTCGCTGTAGCACTCCAATTGCAGCGCAAAAGTGCCCTTGAATTGGCCAAGCCCATGCCCTGGCTTATAGTTTTTGGCTTTTTGCGCGCCCTTAGTGAATGGGGAAATGTCTTTATCCCAATTCAGCTAAGGATTTTTCCACAGTTTCAGGCCCATTTTGTTCTGCTTAACTCCTTGGTCCTTGCTTTTGCTTTCTTATGTTTAGCCCAGTTTGGCTATTCCCTTTTGAAACCTCAGAACAAATGTGGTCCTTGCTTAATAGCCATTATTTCCTTTGCCTTATGGGCTTTAAGCTTATATGTCCTGTGGAACCACTCAGCGAAGGAATCGTTGCTTTACACTTTTAAAAACATGACCTGTTACGTATTGGGAATTCCTGCTCTGTGTGGAGCTTTCAGCGGACTTCTGCGGCATAGTGTTTTTATCAGACGAAAAGGTTTCGTTCGTGTAGCAAAGGATTTGCGGTATGCAGCTTTCGCTTACGGGGCTGGAAGCTGGACTTTTCTAACTTTCATTTCACCTATAACTTTCGGGGAGATTATACCTTTCTTGAAATTGACCTGTGCAGCCATAGGGCTTGTGCAAGCCATTTTCATTATAAGGAGCCTTGCCATATTCACTGAAGAGATCGAAAAACAGCTTCAAGAAATTAAACAGGCTTACCTTTTAAGCCAGGAGAGGGAGCGTATAGCCCGTGAACTCCATGATGGTGTAATTCAGAGCTTATACGGAGCAAGCCTTTATCTGGAAAGTTTACTGGGCAGGTCGGAAATAGATGAAGCTGTTAAAGAAGTTCAAAAGGTTCTGGAAAAATCCATCGCTGATTTACGTAATTACATTTACGACCTTGACTTTCCCAAAGAGGGTGGATTTTTGGAGGAGGAGATAAGACGTTTGCTCTACCAACCTGACCTGAGGAAAGTCCCCCCGTTAGAACTTCACATCCAAGGTGAATCTTATCCCCTGAGGGCCGAGAAGCTGTTTCATTTGAGCCAATTCTTGCGGGAAGCATTGATTAATGTAATTAAACATGCCAATGCCTCTAAGGTGGAGCTTGAAATAGTTTACAAGCCAAGAGAACTGGAGCTAAGGCTCAAAGATAATGGGCAGGGCTTTGTTTTAGATGATGCCATATTGAGCAAAGGCAAAGGGCTTGCCAATATGCAGTGTCGCGCAAAAATATTGAAAGGCGAAATGGGGATCAGGAGCGCGCCAGGAAAAGGCACTCAGGTTACTCTGAGGGTACCCTGTGAAGGCGGATAAAACTCTAAAGGTAATGTTAGTAGACGATCATGAAATAGTAAGGCTGGGCTTGAAGGCTTTGCTTTCCTCCAGGCCAGGCTTTGAGGTAGTGGGAGAAGCCGAAACAACAGAGGAGGCGGTCACCAAAGCCTTAAGCCTGAATCCCGACGTAATTATCATGGACGTGCGCCTACCCGGGGCTTCGGGAATAGAGGCGTGTCGCCGTATAAAAAAAGAAGCCCCCCAGATCAAAGTGATTATTTTAACCGCTTTTCCAAATGATGAATATATCCTTGAAGCGGTAGAAGCTGGCGTTGACGGATATGTGCTTAAGAGGGTGGGGAGCGAGGAGCTGTTGGAAGCATTGGAGAAAATACGCCATGGCGAAAGCGTTTTAGACCCCTCTCTTGTGCCCACCGTTTTTGCTCAGTTGCGTAAATTAAGAAAGGAAAACCGCCTTGAGGCTTTCGCCCTCCTGAGCGAGCGCGAGCTTCAAGTATTAGCTCTCCTCGCTCAGGGGAAGAACAACCGGGAAATAGCAGAAAAGCTTTTTCTTAGCGAGAAAACGGTGCGTAATTACATAAGCCGAATATTAGATAAATTAGGGCTTTCTTCAAGAACTGAAGCCGTGGCTTACGCCCTCCGTCACGGGATAGACAAGCTTTTTTAAACCACTTGATACCCTTCCTCCCGGAGGAGGTCTCTTAAGAGGCGAGCTGTGTCCACTGCTTGTCCTCGCCAGTGGTTGTTAGCAAAGGCGAATACGATGCTCGCTTTCTCCTGTAAAAAGCCTATCTTAGGCACCCATTCCTCCAGTTCTTCCCGGCTGTAGGAATAATCATATCTCTGCCAGGCTTCCTCATGCTCCCACCACTTCTCCTTGTTGCGCCCGTGAAATCGGACGTAAGCTACATCGGATGTGGCTTCGGCTATGGGTGGGATTAGGCCCTGAAGAGGAGGTTCATCAACACAACAGAGCCCCAGGTTATTTTCCCTCAGAAAATCAAAGGTTTCCCGGGTGAGCCAGCGCACATTGCGGAATTCCACTACCACAGGAAACTCCGAAATTTTCTCGCGCAAAATTTTAAGGTATTCCCTGCTTTCACGGGAGGGAGTGAAGGAATAAGGGAACTGAGCCAATATGCACCCCAGTTTCCCCTCCTGAGCCAGAGGCTCTATGCCTTTCAAGAATTCCCGGAAACCCTCTTCCCCAGCATCACGGGAATGGGTTATCCCTTGATAGGCTTTAACGGTGAAAAGAAAACCTTTAGGCACTCTCCTGGCTAAACCCCTTAAAGTGGTGCGATCTGGCTGGCGATAGTAAGTAAAATTGAGCTCGCAGGCCCTGAAGTGGCGAGCATAGTAAGAAAGCCAAAACTGACGAGCTAAGTTCTCGGGATAAAAAGGCCCTACCCAATCGTCATAGCTGAACCCACTTGTCCCAACGTAAATCATACTTTACATCCTTTCAGGCGCACTTATGCCCATGAGCTTCAAGGTCTTTCCCAGGATTATCTGAGTGGCTTTAACCAGCTTCAGCCTGGCCTTAGTGAGTTCCCTATCCTCCGGGTTCGTGGAAAGGACCCGGCAATCGCGGTAAAAAAGGTGGAAAGAACTGGCCAGTTCCTGGGAGTAGAAAGGCAAATAATGGGGAGACAGCTGGGTCACCACAAGCTCTATAACCTCAGGCAACCGGATTAATTGCCTTATAAGGTCCAGCTCACGGGGATGATTGAGAAGTTGCACATTGCCATCAGAATAATCCAGGTTGCCAGCATTGCGGAATATGCTGCAAATGCGAGCATAGGCATATTGAACGTAGTAAACGGGGTTCTCTGAAGATTGCTGGAGAGCCAAATCTATATCAAAATCCATGTGGCTTGAGGGAGCACGGGCCAGGAGGAAAAAGCGTACGGCATCAGGCCCTACTTCCTCAGCCAGCTCGCGGAGGGTAACAATCTCTCCAGTTCTTTTGGAGATCCTGACCTCCTTACCACCCCTTTTTAGAGTTACCATCTGGTAGAGGATCACCGAAAGCCTGTTGGGGTCAAGGCCCAGGGCTTTCATCATAGCCTTCATCCTGGGAACATGCCCTTGATGGTCAGCTCCCCAAACATCGATCACCCAATCAAAACCACGGCGGAAGAATTTGTCGTAGTGGTAAGCGATATCGGAGGCAAAATAGGTTGGCTCGCCTGTTTTACGTATCAAGACATTATCCTTATCCTCCCCGAGCTCAGAGGAGGTAAACCAGATAGCTCCATCTTTTTCGGCGATAAATCCCTTCCCCTTGAGGATTTCCATTACTTTTTCAAAGAGGCCATCCTTGTAAAGGCTTCGCTCGGAGAACCAGTTATCGTGATAAACCCTGATGAATTCCAGGTCGGCTTTTATCCTAGCCAGCATTTTCCTCAGGCCTATATCTCCAATGGCTTCCACTGCTTCCTGGCGAGGCAGACGGAGGAATTTATCGCCGTGTTCAGAGGCAATTTCCCGGGCAAGTTCTATCATGTAGAAACCGCGGTAACCATCTTCGGGTATTGGCTCATCAAAGCCCAGGGCTTGAGCGTAGCGGGCGAAGAGGGTTTCAGCGAAGAGGCGTATTTGGGTCCCTGCATCGTTGATATAATACTCTCGCTGGACTTCGTATCCTGCCGCGGATAGAGCATTGGCCAGCACATCGCCAATTACAGCATTACGGCCCGATCCAAGGGTAAGGGGGCCGGTGGGGTTGGCGCTTACGAATTCCACCTGGACTTTTTTGCCCTGCCCGAGGTTTATGTTCCCATATTCTTCTCCACGTTTGATGATTTCGTTCACCTGCTCCTTAAGCCAGGAAGGGGAAAGGGTTAAGTTAATGTATCCAGGCCCTTCAACTGATGCTTTTTCCAGAAAATCTGTTTCCGGCAAACGAGTGACAATGGCTTGGGCGATTGCGCGCGGGTTTTTCTTCAGGCGTGATGCCAGCTGGAGAGCTATCGGTGAAGAGTAATCTCCCCAGTGAGCTTCCCTTGGGCGCTCTAAGAGCACGTTGCTAATTTCTTCTGTAGGGATAAGCCATCCCTCTTCTCGGCAAGCTTTTACAATTGCTTCCGAAAGCAAAGCTTCCAGCTGCTTTTTAATCATTTAACTTCACCTCCGTTGTTCATTATAACGCCTCAGAAAATTCGTTGCAACCATATTTCTCACCCTTGTAGGTTTAGGGCCTTGCTTGCTGGCGGGTTGCCCTTTTTGCGAAGTTTTGGGGGCGCATCCCCCAAACCCCCTGGCAGGGGGCAAAAATCCTCTGCACCCCCATTTTACCCCACCCTCGTGGGCTTGGGGTTTGCTGTGGTTTTGGGTCCCACTCGTGGGC
>CAZZMI010000044.1:0-16836 GCA_964655275.1 uncultured Anaerolineae bacterium
GCCAGAACGGGATTGACAGGTAAGTCCAAACTTACCCTGAATTGCCTTCCGCTCGGGTTCGCTGCCAGTCGCACGAGCATTGAAAAACGAGTAGGCAAGCCCAGTCTTGTTAGCGGTCAGTCGTGAATAAGCGACAGAGTGGAGTGATGAATGCTGAATCCTCACAATCACAGGTGAAGCGTGCTCGGTGCTTCCGAAAACTGCGCTTTCGTGCTTGAAAATTTCCAGCGGATTATCGGCCAAAACGCCACCGAGAAGTGCTCGGAGCCAAAACCTCATTGCCCCGCGAAAAGGAGGCGACCTAAGTTCCGGCTCACCTCTTGGGTTTGCCCCACCCAGAAACAGTGGTGTTACTGTCTCTAAGCTCAGCTTTATTTCCATCTGATTTTACCTTCACATGCTGGAGGTTAACCAGGAATCCCAAGCAGCTTTTATTATATCATGCATTCATGCGGCGTGCAAACTAAACTCTTGACCTCCGCGCCATTAAGCCTTGTACGTGTTTTAGGACTTGCTTTGTTTAGCCTTTTCCTGTAAAATAATTTTGCACGCCGAATTCCCTTTACGGGAAGCGGGAGAACCAGTTTTTCCCTCCTGATCTCAGGAGGGATTGGGGTGAATCCTGCGTAAGCAGGTAGGGTCACTCTTCCGACCCGAACCCGACAGCTAATCCCGTAGGCGTAGGAAGAGGGACAGCCCTCCCGATCTTTCATGCCTCTGTCCCTCAAGTTTATTTTCCCTTTGTGGAGGGATAATATGCAAGCAGTAATTCTGGCAGCAGGGGATGGAGGCCGTTTGGCTCCTATTACCTTCTTTCAGCCTAAACCTCTGGTTAAAATCCAGGGTAAGCCTATGCTGGATTACACTGTTGAAGCCCTCGAAAAGGCCGGAATTAAAGACATAATAATTGTTATAGGTTACAGAGCCTGGCAAATTAGCGACTATATATCCCGGGAAGCTACCTATAAAGCTAAAGTGCTCCTGGTTTACAACCCCCATTATGAAAAGGGGAACGCCCTATCCCTTCTGAGCTGTCATAGGTATATTTATGGCTCATCATTTATATTGGCTATGGCCGATCACCTCCTTAGCCCAGATCTCGTCCAGAAAGCTCTTCAACAGGTTCATTCTAAAGGCAATTTCCTGGCTGTAGATTACAAACCTGAGCCCAGGATCATAGAAGAGGCTACCAAAGTACTGGTGGACGAAGGAAAGAGTATAAAAGCTATAGGGAAAAATTTGGAACGCTTCAATGCTGTTGATACAGGATTTTTTATCCTTACGCACGAAATTTTCACGGCCATAAGAAAAATTGTGGCTGAAAAGGGCGATTGTGAGTTAAGCGATGCCTTAAATTACCTTATAAATTCCGGTTCCGGACTGAAAGCTTGCGATGTGAGCGGTTGTTTTTGGAAAGACGTGGACACCTTTGAAGATTTGAGTTGGGCGGAGATAAAACTATCTAAGGAGTGTGAAAATGCCCGAAGGGTTTATATCCCAATATTTAAACCGGAAACTTTCAAGGCCGCTGGCTCGCCTCCTCGTTCATACACCCCTTACCCCAAACTTCATAAGTTTTTTAAGCTTTATTACAGGTATTACAGCAGGTCTGGCCTTCCTGAAAAACCAGGGCATTTGGGGAGGAATTTTGGCTCAAATAACCTCAATAATGGACGGAGTTGATGGTGATTTGGCAAGATTTAAGGGAATGGAGTCCCCTTTTGGGGCGTTTTTTGATGCCGTACTGGATCGCTATGCTGATGCAGCTATAATTATGGGGATGACATGGTTTGTTTCTAAAAACACCGAACCCCCTGGTGCCTGGCTTGTGGGTCTTATGGCTCTTATCGGAAGCTTTATGGTGAGCTACTCCTGGGCAAAAGCTGAAGCTTCTTTACGCCCTAAAGATGATCTACCATTCTTGAGACTTGCCAGCAGGGATTTGAGGCTTTTCTTAATAATGATTGGAAGCATTCTAAACCTCGGTTTCTGGACCCTTTTACTTCTGGCAATTCTTACCCACTTTGCGGTGCTTATACGAATCCTATATTTTGCTAAGCTAAGAAAGGAGCAATAGTCACAAAATCACACGCCCACTGAAATTGGAATACACCCACAATGCAGTGTGCGTGAGGGAAGCCAGCACAACAATAAACCCCTTTTCTTTAACTTCTTCCTCGCTCCAGACCTTTGTAGCCATGAAGGCAGCTAACACATTTAAAGGTATGCCCACACAGGCAAATAGATCCCAATCCTTCCGCCCTCCATAATCCGGGTTCCATGTCCAGGTGAAAAGTAGATAAAGGACAGAGGCTAAAATCAGGAAAATCAGAAGCTTTCTTTCCTCCCCTTTCACCTTCCGGAAGGCTTCCTTTCCCAGAAGAATAACAAGAAGTAGCCCGAACGGGGCTACAAGCAATTGCTCGTTTACAATGTCCACCAGATGCCCCCAAGAAAACATGGTGTAGTGTTCCCATTCAGTCTCAGGGTGGCGAAGTGGCACAAACCAGCGTCTGTCAGCTCCACCAGGGAAATCAACCCCAAGAAGGGCTTCTATACCATGCTTACCATGTTCCATAAGAGCTACTACTGAAAGCGCTACTGCGGCAGGAATTGCGGCGAACCTGAGCCATTCACTTTTGGGACGCTCCTTTATTAACATGAGAGCTGAAGGCCAGAGCACTATTGTGGAAGGGTGAAAAGCATTGGTCAAGGATAGCCAAATTATTGGCCAGAAAAGGTTTGACCGGCCCTTTAAAAAACGAGCTCCATACCAAAGGTAAGCTATTATGCCGGTAGGAATAATGGTGTAGCTTTCAATATAACCGAAGAACAGCTGCATAAAGCCGCCAGTGGCAATAAAAAACCAGGTAAAAAGCTTTTTGATACGAGATTGGCCTATCTCTTCAGCCAGGCTGAGGAGGATCTGGAGGAAGATTACCCCCGAGAGCACACTTATAACTCCGTAAACAGTAGGCACATCCCATCCCCATAATTTATTGGTTAACTCCCAAATTTTAGAATGCAGGAAAACATCCAAAGGAGCTTGCCAGTTATAGGTGAGACGAAAATCAGGGTGAGGTATGGCTTCCACAAAAATCTTAGCATCGCCCCAGTTTAAGTGCCTTATGCGGAACAACCAGAAGATCAGTCCGCTTGTTAGAGCCAGAACCACTCGCAGTAAAACCTTTCTTCCCTGAAAAAAGCCCATAACATGATGCAACAAGAACCATGCCTTTTTCAAAAGCCAGTCCGTTGCAAAAGGCAGAGCCAAAATGAAGCAAAGAATACCAAGAATAAAAAAGAGGATCGGGCTGGCATGGGTGAAAAAAGATACCCCCCATGCCTGGGAAACCGGCAGGATCGGGGATAAAATGTGTAAAAGGATAAAAATTACCGCAATCAACCGAACCATAAGTTCAGAAAAAGGCATTGCTTTTGGATAAAGTATGCGTTATAATTATACATGGTATGAATCTTGGGGTGCAAAAGGGCGGATTGACAGGGGTAAATCCATTGTGGAGGGCTTTTCCAAGCAGCCCCGAATTTTTAAAGGTCTTTCCCACGGTGACCTCTGAAATTTTTATTTTATGGGGCAAATTCTTTCGGAGGTGTAGAAAATGGGGAGGAAAAACGCTAAAAAGCGCGTGGAATTAGAAGAACTTGATGAACCGATAGGACCGGAAAGCACGGAACTGGATGACCCGGAGGAAATTGATGCTCTTGAACATCTATTAAGCCTGGGGAGGGCTAATGGCTTTGTCACTTACAACGATGTTCTTGACGCTCTCCCCGACGCAGAAAAAGATTTGGATCGCCTTGAGGATATATTCAATGCTCTCTTTGAAGAAGGCATTGAGGTAAGTGAAGAACCTCTCCCGCGGAAAAGTGCCGCTCGCGGAAAAGCCCTTGAGAGCAGCGAAGATATAGAAGTGGACGATGCTATAAGCCTTTACCTTAAAGAAGTGGGAAAAGTTCCACTTTTAACTCAGGAAGAGGAAGTAGAGTTAGCTAAGAAAATAGAAGAGGGACGATTGGCCAAAAAGAGACTGGCTAAAGGGGTATCCGATCCCGAGGAAAGGAAGAGGCTGGAAAAGCTTGTGGAGGAGGGTAAAGAGGCACAAGATCACCTTATAAAGGCTAACTCCAGGCTGGTAGTAAGCGTGGCTAAAAAATACATAGGGCGTGGTGTCCCCTTCCTGGATTTAATTCAGGAGGGAAATATTGGGCTAATACGAGCAGTTAAGAAATTTGATTACCGGCGAGGATATAAGTTTTCAACCTATGCCACCTGGTGGATACGGCAAGCTGTAACCAGAGCTATAGCAGATCAGGGACGAACTATAAGGGTTCCTGTGCATATGTATGAGCAAATAAACCAGCTGGCCAGGGCCGTCCGGAAGCTGGTCCAGGAATTAGGAAGAGAGCCAACTACTGAAGAGATAGCCGAGGAAATGGGCATTTCCCCAAGTAAAGTAGAGCAGATAATAAGAGTATCACAACGCCCTCTGTCCCTTGAGACCCCCGTTGGAGAAGAGGAGGATAGCTTCCTGGGAGACTTCATAGAGGACGATTCCTCTCCCTCCCCCACAGATACCGCTACCCAATCCCTTCTCCGGGAACAGCTGGAAGAAATACTGAAATCTCTCCATCCAAGGGAAGCCAAAATTTTAAAGTTACGTTTTGGCCTTCTGGATGGTTACAGCTATACCCTGGAAGAAGTGGGACGAAAGTTTGGGGTTACGAGGGAGAGGATAAGGCAAATAGAAGCACAAGCTCTGGGCCGATTGAGACATCCCTCCCGGAGCCGGAAGTTGAGGGACTTCCTTAAATAAAAAAATGGCGGCGGCAGGACTCGAACCTGCGACCCGGCGATTATGAGCCGCCTGCTCTACCAGCTGAGCTACGCCGCCAAATTGCGGGGGCAGGATTCGAACCTGCGACCTTCGGGTTATGAGCCCGACGAGCTACCGCTGCTCCACCCCGCTTTCTATGATAATTATATAGCATGCGCACTAATTAGTCAAGGGGTGTTAAAAGGGGGATTTCAAACGACAGCTAATAATGGAGGTAAACAATGAAAATTTTGAATTTTTGGCGCAGATTAAGTTTACCCCTCAGAGTAGGAATCATTTTTGGGACCTTAGGGGCCCTTATGACAGTTATAGGGCTCATAAGGCAAGGCAACCTGCACCCCCTTTCTATCCTCCTTGGTATCTTGATCCCGGGATTGGCCTGGGGAGTAGTAAGCTGGGCTATAGCTTTTGCTGTAGTAGAAGTGGAAAGGGAAGAATGAAGGTTTCAAATATAGGAGAGTTTGGCCTCATTGAAAGGCTTCGCCATTTATTGAGCGAACCTGACCCCAGAGTGATAGTAGGTATAGGGGATGATGTTGCTGTTCTGGAAGGGCCAGGAGAAATGTTCCTTCTGGCCACGTGTGACATTCAGGTAGAAGGAGTCCATTTCCTCCGCTCCCTTATAACACCATATGAGCTTGGTCGGAAAGCCATGGCTATAAACCTGAGCGATATAGCATCTATGGGAGGGCTGCCGGATTTCGCCCTTGTTTCCCTGGCTTTCCCTCCAGATACTGAACTTGAATTCATTGACGAACTATACCGGGGTTTAAAAGAGGAGGCAGCTGAGGCGGGAGTGAAAATAGTAGGTGGCAATATGGCACGCCTTCCGGAACGTTTTGCTGTGGATGTTTTCTTGATGGGCAGGGTTGAGAAAGACCTTTTTCTCACCCGCCGAGGGGCCAGGCCTGGGGATTTGCTCATGGTTACAGGAACTCTGGGAGATTCGGCGGCAGGGCTCGCTCTCCTCCTTAAAGGCATACGAGAAGAAAAATTTGCCCCCCTTTACAAAGCTCACTTCACCCCCAGGGCCAGGCTCAGGGAAGGTCGGGCCCTCGCCACCGGGAAAATAGCTTCCTCGGCCATTGATGTAAGCGATGGCCTTGCCAGAGACTTAGGTCATTTGTGCGACGAAAGCGGTGTGGGAGCCCTCGTACGCTTGAATGATATCCCCATTTCGGATGAGCTTAAGGAGGCAGCAGCGATCCTTGGAGAAGATCCTTTCAAACTGGCTATTGCCGGAGGGGAAGATTACCAGCTCCTTTTTACTGTCCCCCCAGATAAGGCCCGCGAAGCTTGCAGGGCTCTTTATCCAACCCCAGTGACTGAAATAGGAGTAATCCTTGAGCCTCAAGAGGGACGCTTCATTTTAATGCCCGATGGCTCAAAGCGGCCTCTTGAGCCTGAAGGGTGGAACCATTTCGCTACCTTTTAAACCAGTTTGTGTATTTCTTGGAGTTGCTGGATTATCGCATTAACAGGTTGCTCAGGCCTGGGCGAAGGCCCCAGTGGATCCACAATTTTATCTTCCCCCATCAAGACATAGAATATGTTGAGGACACAATGGGAAAGAACTTCAAGCTTATAGCCCCCCTCCAGAACAAATACAATACGTCCGTAGCAAAGTTCATCAGCCAGACGTTTGAGGATGCGAGCCAGCTCTGTATATCCTCTTATTGAGAGAAGCATTGAGGCAAGGGGATCGGCCCAGTGGGAATCAAAGCCCGCTGAAACCAAAATCAGATCAGGCTGGTAACGCCGGGCTATAGGAACTAAAACCTTTTCAAAGATCTGCCTGAAGCCTTCATCTCCTACCCAACCCCTCAGAGGCACATTGACAGTATAGCCATAACCCTCGTCTTCACCTATATCGGTTATGTAACCGGTGCCAGGGTAATGAGGATACTGGTGGGTGGAAAAGTAGAGGACGGAGGATTCCCGATAGAAAATGTCCTGAGTTCCATTACCGTGATGGACATCAAAATCCACGATTAAAATTCTTTCCAATCCCTCTCTGCTGAGAGCGTAGCGAGCGGCAATGGCCACGTTGTTAAAGATGCAGAAGCCCATGCCTCTTGATTGGGTGGCATGGTGCCCAGGAGGACGCACCAAAGCAAAAGCGTTGCTGACTTCTCCGTCCAGAACGGCCCTTACAGCTTCAACAGTTCCCCCGGCAGCCATAAGAGCGGCCTCATAAGAGCGCGGCCCCATGTATGTATCCAGATCCAGGTGGCCTCCACCGCTCTCGGCCATTTCCTTTACCAGCTGGATATAGCGTGGAGAATGGACTTTTTCCAGAAGTTCCGGGGATACTGGCTTAGGCTCAATTAGTTTAAGCCTGGAAAGCAAATTTTCTTTCTGTAAAAGGTTCATTATGGCAAGGAGACGGTGGTGGTTCTCGGGATGGCCTATAAGGGTATGTTCAAGGTAAATGGGGTGAAAGACATAACCGGTCATGCTTCCTCCTTTTTGCCAAAATTTTAAGCCCTGAGGTTTTGAAAAGCAAGTGACAGTGAGTTCGGAGGGGTCTGCTTGTTGCCAAGCGCCGGTTGACATTCTCTTCTTTGAGGTGTATAATTTAACTGGCTTATGGGGATGCTGTGGGTTCGACAGGGAACCGGTGGCCCTGGATGGCAAGCCGAGGTGCCCCAACCTCGTAAAACAGGGGATTTTAAAAAAAGAAGTGCCAACTACGCTACCGTTCCCATGGCCGCTTAAGTAAGCGGCCACGTCCTCCCCGGCTTACCCCCGAAGAGCCGGGAAAGGGCGTCACAAAATTCGGGGTGCGATGGACCCGACGCCGATAGGGCCATCTAAGAAAGGATCGGCTGGCTCGAAACACCCTGGTCGGCTCGGGAGGTTTCGAGCGAGAAGAAAGAGCCGACTAAGCTTGTAAACCATTCAGGGCTAAGTTCTCTGGACGCGGGTTCAACTCCCGCCATCTCCACCTAAGGGGCCAGGCAATGTCTTAAGGGCATTGCCTGGCTTAATTTAAAATCAAAGGCTTAAAAAATGGAGGAAATTGTTCCTGAATTTTTATTGAGAGCTGTGGGAAAAGTTTTCCGAATTGAAAGTTGTTCCCCTCTGTCCAGCCCGGCAGGCGCTTTCCAATTCCGGGGCTATTTCCTATATGAACCCGAAAAAGCTTACGCGCTTTTAAGCGATGAGTTAAGACCTTTTGGTTATACCCCCCTGTTCCGGCAAGACGAGGCAGGCCCTCGTGTAATAACTGTCCCGGGTATAATTCAGGAATCCCCACCAGCCAGGTTCCTGAGCCTTCTGCTTTTCGCCCTGACTTTTATTTCCGTAATCTTTACAGGGATGTTTACAGGGGAAAAGCCAAGCCTGCTCTCCGGTTTCCTCTTCGCCATAGCCCTTCTCGGGAGCTTGGGAGCTCATGAACTTGGCCATTACTTTGTAGCTAAAAAACTTGGCTCCTCTGTGACACTCCCCTATTTTATTCCCATGCCTTTAAGCCCTTTCGGAACAATGGGAGCCATAATCCGGATGAAATCCCCGCCCCTAAACCGAAGGGCCCTTGTAAGGATAGGGGCAGCAGGCCCCCTCGCCGGTTTAATCGTGGGCATACCAATGCTTATAATTGGCCTTTTGCTTTCAAAGGTGGAACCTCTCCCGAGCGATCGCCCATATTATATGGAAGGAAATTCAATACTCTACCTGCTTATAAAGCTTATGCTCTTCGGTCAAATTTTGCCCTCTGGGGGTAAAGACGTCTTCCTCCATCCTATGGCTTTTGCCGGATGGGCAAGCCTTATGGTCACAGGACTCAACCTTATTCCAGCGGGGCAATTAGATGGGGGGCATATAGCTTATGCTATCTTAGGGAATAAAGCCAAGCTTCTCACCTGGCTTATTGTGGGTGCATTGATTGTAATGGGCTTCTGGTGGCAAGGGTGGTTCATCTGGGCCTTTCTAATCGCTTTTCTGGGAAGGGAACACGCTAAACCACTGGATGAAGTCACCCCCCTCAGGCCTGTAGATCGCCTTATAGCCATCGCTATGTTCTTAATCTTTGCCCTCCTTTTTACCCCTAAACCCCTTATTTTGGTTCATTGAAGGAGGCAAAAATGGGCATTCTGGTAAACAAAGACACACGCCTGATAGTTCAGGGCATAACCGGAAGAGAGGGACGATTCCACACCCGGAAAATGCTTGAATACGGCACGAAAGTGGTGGCGGGTGTTACCCCTGGCAAAGGGGGCGAAGAGGTGGAAGGAATCCCGGTTTTTGATTCCGTCAGAGAGGCCGTTGAGGCTACCAAGGCAAATGCTTCCATAATTTATGTTCCAGCAGCTTTTGCCCCCGATGCCATATATGAAGCCGCTGATGCCGGAATACCCCTCATTGTATGCATAACTGAGGGAATCCCGGTGCAGGAAATGGTTAAAATCAAAAGTTACCTTAAAACCAAAGGGGTTCGGCTCATAGGCCCTAATTGCCCCGGAGTTATAACCCCTGGAGAGGCAAAGGTGGGGATAATGCCCGGCCACATTCACATACCCGGCCCCGTGGGGATTGTATCCCGAAGTGGCACCCTGACCTACGAGGTGGTTTATGCCTTGACCCGGCGTGGGATCGGTCAATCCACGGCTGTGGGGATAGGGGGTGATCCCGTGGTAGGGACAGATTTCATTGAAATTTTGAGCTTGTTTGAAAAGGACCCCCAGACAAAAGCCGTCGTTCTCATAGGGGAAATAGGGGGTAGGGATGAAGAAAGGGCAGCGGAGTTCATTTCATCATCAATGACCAAGCCAGTGGTGGCCTTTGTGGCCGGACAAACAGCTCCTCCTGGAAAAAGGATGGGGCATGCCGGAGCCATAATTGAAGGAGGCACAGGGACAGCTCAGGAAAAAATAAAAGCCTTTAAAGAGGCTGGGGTCCCTGTAGCCTCTTACCCTGAAGAAGTAGCTGATCTGGTGGAAAAATGCCTCTAAAAGTGCTCATAAAAGGGGCAGGAGATCTTGCTACAGGTGTAGCCTACAGGCTTCACCGAGCAGGAATGCTGGTAGTTATGACCGAAATTTCCAGGCCGACCGCTATAAGGAGGGCTGTAGCCTTTGCCCAGGCTGTTTACACAGGCCTCCACACAGTGGAAGGCATAACGGCTCGCCGGGTGGAAAGCCTGGAGGAGGTATTAAAAGCCTGGGAAAGAAGCGAAATCCCTGTCATCGTGGACCCCGAAGCTCGCATTCGTGAGAGCCTGAAGCCTGAAGTTGTGGTGGATGCAATAATGGCCAAACGCAATACCGGCACTTCCATAAACGATGCCCCAATTGTCATAGCCCTTGGCCCAGGATTCACCGCCGGGGTTGATTGCCACGCAGTTATTGAGACCAACCGTGGCCATTACCTGGGACGAGTTATCCTGGAAGGACAGGCTCAGCCCAATACCGGTATCCCTGGCGAAGTGGGTGGAGAATCAGAACGGCGGATTCTACGCTCACCAGCCGATGGGATTTTCTTCCCCTTGAAGGAAATAGGCGATTTCGTCCAAGAAGGGGAAACAGTGGCAGAAGTAAATGGAATACCCATTAAAGCTCGGCTCAGCGGAGTGCTCAGGGGTATCCTCTATCCCGGCCTTGAAGTCCGTCAAGGGATGAAGGTCGGAGATGTGGATCCAAGGGGCATAAGAGAGCATTGCTTTACCATTTCCGATAAATCTTTGGCAGTAGCCGGGGGCGTCTTGGAAGCCATACTTTATCTTAAACGCTTTAAAAAGGAGGTAAGCTATGTGCAGAATTGAGAAAGTGAAAGCCAGGGAAATCCTTGACTCCAGGGGCAACCCTACTGTGGAAGTGGAGGTCTTTCTTGAAGATGGTTCACTTGGAAGGGCCGCTGTTCCTTCCGGTGCTTCTACAGGAGCTTACGAAGCCCTTGAGTTAAGAGACGGTGATAGCACCCGATATGGAGGTAAAGGGGTTCGGAAAGCAGTGGAAAACGTGGAGCAGCTAATTGCTCCCAAAATTAAGGGGATGTGCGCTTTAGATCAAAGGGGTATTGATCGCCTGCTCCTGGAACTGGATGGCACACCCTCCAAGTCCAGGCTCGGAGCCAATGCGATCCTTGGAGTTTCCCTTGCAGTGGCGTGGGCGGCTGCTAACCATCTCGGTTTACCCCTCTATCGTTACCTTGGTGGACTTAACGCTTGCATAATCCCTGTGCCTTTTATGAACATCCTTAACGGAGGCAAGCACGCTTCTGATTCTACCGATTTGCAGGAGTTTATGATAGTGCCGGCAGGAGCTCCTTGCTTTATGGAAGCCCTTCGCTGGGGAGCTGAAATCTACCAATCCCTGAAGAAAGTCCTGTCTTCAAAAGGCTACAATACCAATGTGGGGGATGAAGGAGGCTTTGCCCCATCCCTCAAAGCAAACGAGGAAGCAGTGGAACTTATCCTGGAAGCCATTCAAAAAGCGGGTTACAGGCCAGGCCAGGATGTCTTCTTAGCTATTGATTCAGCAGCCTCTGAATTCTACGAAGATGGCAAGTATGTTTTGAAGAAAGAGGGGCGTACCCTCTCAGCGGAAGAATTGGTGGAATTTTATGCTGGCTGGGTTGAAAAATATCCCATCATATCTATTGAAGATGGCCTTGCCGAAGATGACTGGGACGGGTGGAAACTTTTGGCCAATCGCCTCGGGAATAGAGTACAGCTTGTAGGGGATGACCTGTTCGTAACCAATGTGGAGAGGTTGAAGAAAGGTATAGATCTTGGCGTAGCCAACGCTCTCATCATAAAGCCCAATCAAATAGGAACTCTTACCGAAGCTCTGGATGCGATAGCCATGGCAAGGGAAGCGGGCTGGGGAGCAATAATCTCCCACCGCAGCGGTGAAACGGAAGATGTTACTATAGCCCACCTGGCTGTAGCAGCGGGAACTGGTCAGATAAAGACAGGGGCACCTTGCCGTAGCGAGCGAGTAGCAAAATATAACGAGCTTTTGAGGATAGAAGAAGAGCTCGGCCTATCCTCACGCTTCGGTGGGCCTCTGCTCCTGAGGAAGTGGAAGACTTAGAGTTTTGCCCCTAAGGCTTTTTCTCGCCCCATGGGCCTAAGCCGCAAAAAATTCTGATAGTTTGTGATAGCGTTCTGATACTGCTTGGCAGGCCTTTTTATACAAAATTGTTTCCGTAAGTTTCGCTTTGGAGCGTGCGATGCTACTTAAGACAGCGAGGCCTGTAGGAATAACAGGGTACGGAGCATATATCCCAAGATATCGCATAAAAGCTGAGGAGATAGCTCGGGTTTGGGCTCAGGGCAATATGGAACCTCCGGTGAAGGAAAAGTCCGTTCCCGGCCTGGATGAAGATACTGTGACCATTGCCCTTGAGGCTGCCCGTAATGCTCTGGCCCGAGCTCGTATAGACCCAAAGCTTATTAAAGCGGTGTGGGTGGGAAGCGAATCCCACCCTTACGCCGTCAAGCCTACGGGCACCATAGTAGCCGAAGCCCTGGGAGCCACTCCATATGTCCAGGCTGCCGACTGGGAGTTTGCGTGCAAAGCGGGAACTGAAGCCCTCCAAGCTGCCCTGGGTTTCGTGGGTTCAGGAATGGCCGATTATGCTCTGGTTATAGGAGCTGATACTGCTCAGGGACGCCCCGGAGATGCCCTGGAATATACGGCGGCGGCAGGTGGTGCTGCTTACATCATCGGCCCAGCTGAAGAGAGCCTCGCCATTGTGGAAGCTTCCTGCTCCTATGTTACTGATACCCCTGATTTCTTCCGGCGTCCCGGGATGAACTACCCAAGCCATGGAGCTCGCTTTACCGGAGAACCGGCTTATTTCCACCATATTGAGATGGCTGCTCGCACCTTGATGGATAAGATGGGATACAGCCCCCAGGACTTCACCTACGCTGTCTTCCATCAGCCTAACCTCAAATTCCCTCAAACGGTGGCCAAGAGGCTTGGATTCACCCCTGAGCAAATAAAAGCCGGCCTATTAGTGGGAGAAATCGGAAATACCTATGCTGCCTCCTCCCTTATAGGCCTGACTGCTATATTGGACATAGCCAAACCTGGCGAGAGGATTCTCCTGGTGTCCTTTGGTTCCGGAGCGGGAAGCGATGCTTTCTCCATCCTGACCACTGAGAAGCTGCCTGAAAGGCAGGCTTTAGCTCCTTCTACCAGATCTTACATACTGAGGAGAAAAGAAATAGATTATGCCCTTTACGTCCGATTCCGTCGGAAGCTGGAGATGGAATAATGAGGCGTAAAAGAGAGGTAGCAATAATAGGCATTGGGCAAACCAGAGTGGGAGAACACTGGGATAAATCCATAAAGCAACTGGCAGCCGAAGCTATTCTCAATGCCATTAAGGATGCTAAAGTGGAGCGGGTTGACATCCTTTATGTTGGCAATGCCCTCTCGGGAGAACTGGCATTTCAAGAGCACCTTGGAGCAGCAGTAGCCGATTATGCAGGCCTTCGCACCATTGAAGCCTGTAAAGTAGAAGCGGCGGGGGCCTCTGGAGCAGCAGCCCTTCGCCTTGGTTACCTGGCTGTGGCAGGAGGCCTGGCTGATTTTGTGATAGTATGCGGTGTGGAAAAAGTGACCGATTCCCCCATTGAAAAAGTTAACTCTGCTCTTTCTTTGGGCATTGACGGGGAATACGAACGAGAGATGGGCCTTTCGTTAACGGCCCTCAGTGCCCTTATGATGCGCCGCTACATGCATGAATATGGTTACGAGCTCAAAGACTTTGCCAACTTTTCGGTAAATGCCCACAAAAATGCGGTTAATAACCCCTATGCTATGTTCCGCAATCCTATAACGGAAAAAGCTTTCACCGAAGCCAGAATGGTTGTGGAGCCCATAAACTTGCTGGACTCAGCCCCGGTAGCGGATGGAGCAGCAGCCCTCATCCTTTGCCCGCTGGATATGGCCAAGGATTTCAATCCCAAACCTGTAAGGGTTGCCGCCTCCGTAGTGGTTACCGATACCCTTGCCCTTCACGAGCGTAAGGACCTCCTCTTTTTGGAAGCCGCTTATCTATCAACCAGACGAGCATATGAAACAGCTGGGATAAAGCCAAACGATGTGGATCTTTTTGAGCTGAACGATTCCTTCACCATAATGTCAGCCCTTTCCCTTGAAGCAGCAGGTTTTGCCGGAAGGGGCGAAGGGGTAAAGCTCGCTATGGATGGCGAAATTTTCATTGAAGGTCGCATTCCCATTTCAACCATGGGAGGCCTTAAAGCTCGCGGTAACCCCTTAGGAGCCACAGGAGTTTATCAAGTGGTGGAAGCCGTCATTCAATTGCGGCATGAAGCTGGCCCTAACCAGGTTAAGGATGCTCATTGGGCTCTTGTTCAGAGCATAGGTGGGACAGGAGGCACCGTGGTAACCCATGTTCTGGAAGGGCCGGATTAAATTAAAATTTAAAAGGGAGGTGTGGAATTATGAGTTTGCCAGCGGTCTGGAGAACCAGGAAGCAACGCTACAGCCTTGTAGGAGAAGTCTGTCCGGAATGTGGGGTCAAAATTTTCCCTCCACGTGACCTTTGCCCTGAATGCTCAAAGCCAGCCCAAACACCTTATACTTTCTCTGGGAAAGGGATAGTTTACAGTTTTGCTATTGTTTATCAAGCCCCAGAAGAATTTGAAGAATACGCCCCCTATGCTGTGGCCCTCGTGAAGCTGGAAGAAGGACCTATGGTAACTGCCCAGTTGACAGATGTAGATCCGGAAGAAATTAAGGTAGGGATGCCAGTGGAGATGGTCACGCGCAAGCTTTACGAGGAAGGCAAAAGTGGAGTAATCCATTACGGCTATAAATTCAGGCCTCGCATTGAATAAAACCTAAGCTAAAATTTCTGCATGGCTATACCTTTCAAGTTAGTGGGCAAGCTGCTAAAGCCTGCAGCTTGCCTTTATATTATCACCACGACGTTTTGAGTTTATGGTAAATTGTGGTAAAATAAAAGAGGCCGGCACAAACAAAAGCAAATTTTAAGGAGAGGGGGGCATGAAAGAGGAAGTGAGAAATTTCCTGGAGTATTTACATCAAAAGAAAGCCTACTCCGAGCGCACCATAGAAAGTTACTGGAACGATCTGTCCTATGCTGTGACTTTTTTCGCTAAGAAGAAAGGGGTAAGCTTTAAATGGTCTGATCTCGGGCTCTCTGATGTGCAAGATTATCTATCACACCTGAGGGGAAGAGGTTACGCTGTGAGCACTTTCGCCCGGAAAGTTTCTTCTTTTCGCTCTTTCCTCCATTTCCTTCACCAGAAAGGGATAATAGCTCAGGATTATGGGGCTTTTCTTGGCGGAGCCAGGCCTCCCAGGCGCCTTCCAAAGTTCCTTCCTGATGAGCAACTTGCTAAGCTTTTAGAAGCACCGTTAGCTCAGAGTGGGCCAAGGGCTTTAAGAGACAAAGCTATCCTTGAACTCCTTTACTCCACCGGGATAAAGATTCTGGAGCTTGTATCCCTGAACCTGGATGACGTGGACCTGGCCTCAGGAGCCATAAGGGTTATATCTAAGGGTAAAGAGAGGGTCATAAGCCTGAGCGAACAGGCCAGAGAGGCTCTTAAATCTTACATTGAACAAGGCCGTATACACTTTGTAAATCCTAAAAACCCGACCGATGCCCTATTTCTGAATGCCAAAGGCCAGAGGCTTTCACGTCAAGGTGTCTGGCTGGTCGTTAAAGAATATGCCCGAAACCTTGGAATTGAAGTGAGTCCTAAAGTTTTCCGCCATACCCTTATCCGCAAGAAACTTCAGGAGAAGACGAAGCCGAAAGATTTGAAAAAAATCCTGGGCTACTCAGGCCACATAGATGAAACCCTTTACATTGGAGGATGAAAAGATGGCCGAAGTCTTCTTCTCCCACTCCGATTACCTGCGCCTCGCTAATTTACTCAAAGAAAAGCTTGGGCGGATCCCTCCTTTAGGGATCATCCTGGGCTCTGGCCTTAACCCTGTAATTGAAGAGATGGAGGTGGAAGCCTCTGTTTCTTGCCGTGAAATACCCGGTTTCCCCGTACCTACAGTACAAGGCCACGAAGGTTATATCGTTGCTGGAAAAATAGAAGGGTTTCCCGTCCTGGTCTTCCAGGGACGCCCCCACTATTATGAGGGCTACTCCATCCAAGAAGTGATCCTTCCAGTAAAAGTGTTTCAGGTGGCCGGAGGCAAGGCCTTGATTGTTACTAATGCTGCCGGAGGACTTAACCCCAACTTCAAGGCTGGCGACTTAATGCTCATAACCGATCACATAAATTTGCCAGGAATGGCCGGTATCCATCCATTAAGGGGGCCAAACGACGAAACTATAGGCCCGCGCTTTGTGGACATGGTCAATGCCTATGACCCTCAGCTTCGCTCTATAGCCCAAAAGGCTGCCAGGAAAGCGGGGATTGAGCTTTGCGAGGGAATTTATGTCATGGTTACGGGCCCATCCTATGAAACCCCGGCAGAAGTTCGTTTTCTGCGCCTTATAGGCGCTGATGCTGTGGGTATGTCCACTATCCCTGAAGTTTTGGCAGCCCGCCATGGTGGTATAAGAGTCCTTGGCATCTCCGTCATAAGCAATGTAATACCGATACATCCCGGAGAAAAGGGACCTGAGCACAAGGAGGTTCTGGAAGTCGGGAGGAAGGTAGTCCCCAAACTCAGAGCTCTATTCCGCTGCCTTATCCCGATGATATACGAAACGGGAGTTTAAGTTTAAATGAACATCCTTATAGAAATTTTGGCCAAGAACACCCGCTGGCTCTGGATTTTCTGTATTATCTGGGCTATTTTCAATCTCCGAGAAGCATATCTGGCTCGCAAAGAGCGAAAGCAGGCATGCTTTTCTCTGGAAAAAGAGGCCGCTCAGGCTCACCTTTACCGAACCTGGGCGTGGAGTATTGTTCTTATTTTCTTCACGGGTTTCATCCTTTACCTGCAATACGGTGTAGCCCCCAAGCTGCAAAGCCCTTTACCGACGCAGGAACCAATTGTTAACG
>CAZZMI010000045.1:0-16705 GCA_964655275.1 uncultured Anaerolineae bacterium
CCACGGCCCGGGCGATCTCCCACGCCCGGATCCCGGGACCGGCCATTCGAGGTCCGATATGTTCATGGGTTACGATCAGCAATCGGGACATAACATTTCACCTCTAATTTGCAAATTCATCTGGGCTTTATAATGGACCTATATTCCAGCTCCAACGCCCCAGAAGCGTCATCACCCCATACCGCTCCCCTTCCCCAGGAAGCACCCGAAAAGCGTAGAGACGATCATGGTAATCATACATTTCCGTATCCTCCCAGTTGTGGGCAGAGACGGAGATGTAGTAGAGCCCCTCCAGCAGGGGAAGGGCCGGGACGGTGTAGGTGACTGTGCCTTCTCCTTCCACCGCCGGGATGTCCAGACCAGCAAACTGGGTATTGGGGCCAGTGATGTGGATGCCGTCGCTGCGGTGAATCGCTAGGCCGAAGACAGGCCGCTCTACCCGCTCCTCGGCCCGGTAGCGAATCTCCACCACCAGCGGCTCGCCAGTCCGAAAGCGCTGTTGCTCCCGTCCCTCGCCGTCCAGTAGCCGTACTTGGACGATGCGGATTTTCCCCGTGCCCCAGCGGCGCTCCTCAGCAGCAGGTCCGGGTGCTCCTCCGCGTTCCCAGGTCTGCTCCAGGTACCGCCGGACCACCGCCTCGGCCGCGCCATCGGCTACCAGCCGGCCCTCATGCAGCCAGAGGGCCCGGTTGCAGAGGGAACGCACCATATCCGCACTGTGGGAGACGAAGAGCACAGTCACTCCCTGCCGCCGCAGTTCGCCTATCCGCTCCAGGCATTTGCGCTGGAAGGCCTGGTCCCCCACTGCCAGGACCTCATCCACCAGCAGAATCTCCGGATCGGTGTGGACCGCCACGGAGAAGCCCAACCGCACGTACATCCCCGAGGAGTAATGCTTGACCGGAACGTCTATGAAGCGCTCCAGTTCAGCGAAACCAATGATGTCGTCCAAGCGGCGGCGGATTTCAGCCCGGCTCAGGCCCAGGATGGAGCCGTTAAGGTAGATGTTTTCCCGACCTGTAAGGTCGGGGTGGAAGCCCGCGCCCAGTTCCAGAAGCGCGCCAATACGACCACGCACCGTAATCCGGCCTGAGGTAGGTTCCATAATGCGGGCAGCAAGTTTTAAGAGGGTGCTCTTCCCGGCGCCGTTGGGGCCAATAATCCCAACAGTCTCCCCGTGCTCCACGGTGAAACTGACATCCCGCAAGGCCCAGAACTCCTCGCGGGAGAAGTTATTGCGCCGGAAAAGCCCCACGGCCAGCTCCTGGAAGGAGCGAGCCCGTTCGTGGTGAAGGGTGAATTTTTTGGAGACGGAATCAAACTGAATTACGCCATTCAAAGTCTCCTCCTAACCGTTCCTCATCCAAATGCTGAATTAGAATAATGCCAAAACGGCTTTAATAGCAAGTTTGCGGGTGAAATGACAGTAGTGCTCTTAGTTTCCCCACCGCAAAATGTTCTCTTAGGAATCCTAAGGCCCAAGAGCTCTTTCCTCCAAACTTTCATGGCATGAGCTTTAAGATCGTCGGAAGGTATAAGCGATAATTGGCAATAAGTATAAACACTGAGAGCACGTTATCCATCTCATTGCTCTCAGCAATGTGGTTTTCTTGATCTACTTCTACTCGCACTTGATGAGTCCCTGGAGTTACATTGCTCCAAGTGACTGTAAGGATTGTAGAAGCAGCACACCCATCCAGAGCTCGAATCAAATGCTCTCCGATCAGCGCCTCATCGCCATAGAAGCGCACTGTTGCAGGGATGTCGGTGGCGATATGACCATTGTTAACAATTTTTACATATAACGTAATTGCTATTGGCTCTCCAGCTGAAAAGGGCAAAGGCGGATCCGTCCAGATTTTTACCGGGGCCAGATTGACCACAGGTGGGACCTGGCTTGTATATAAGGCGAAGTTATCCCCAAAAACGGTGCGCGCTTTCGTCCCGGGATCAAATAGCCAGCCGTTAAAGTTGTCATCCGTCAGGCTATACCAGGCCCACCGTTGCACCAGCCGGTATCCATCTGCCGGATAGCCCACAGTGCTGGTGGCTGTCATCAAGTAGTCAAAGGTGGCGTTCATATAGGCATTGACCCTTTCCGGAGGGAAACCATAGTCCTGCGGCATTTGCACACCGAATTCACTGATAATAAGCGGACAGTCCTGGTACCCACGCTCTGCCATCCACCGTCGGAAACGTTCAATATTTTGCTTGAAAATCTCTATGTTATCGTTATCCTGAATGTCGTAGAGCATCCCTTCAGGTGCATCTATCCCGGGGGGAATCTCTGCCCCCCAACAATCATCCGGGTAGTAATCGCAACTGCGCTCTCGCAGGATGAAGGCATGAATGTTCCACACATCCACCGGCATCGGTTCCCCGTATCGTTCCCGATATGCTTCAAGTACCATGTCCAAATATTGAAGCCGTAGGGGTGTGGGTTGGACAATGCCACCGGCGCCGATTTGAGCCGTGGGATCCAAGCTCTTAATTAGGTAATATAGTTCGTGGTACGCTTGGGCATAAACGTGAGGCTCTAAACTATCCTGCCAGTGCCTTCGGTCTGGTTCATTTCCAATCAGCCAGAGGGCTCCAGGGTTAGAGGCCACTGTTGCCGATAAAGCACTTCCGCTGGGAGAATAGGCATAAGAATTAGAGCCGGTCTGACGAAGGCGAATGGTTGGTATATAAGTGATACCCCCTGGCCGTGCAGGTGAGATCGTGGCTGTCCAATCCACATACCAGCCGATCCGCAGGCTGTTAACTGCATAATTTCCTATATCAGACTCAGCCCCTACCCCAAACCGACACAATCGGCCCGAGGGGGGAAGATACTCGCGCGCAACCAATGGGATATAAAGGGTATGAGTTATGCTCTCCTCAGAGGATATTGCGCGAACTGATGTTACGAGGGGATACTGGAACTCCAGTAGTAGCACCACAACAATTACCCCCAAGCCACCCAGGAACACAGGAAGCACCCGATTGAGGAAACCGAATCCTCTGGTCAAGGCATTTCCTCCACGTAAATGGGGTTGGGGCCCACGGGAACCAAAATGCGTCTATCTATCTGACCATCATCTCCATCATGTATTATAGAGGTCATGTTCCCATACATATCAATTACGCGTCCCTTAGGAATGGGGAGAGTAACCGTTCGGGATATCTCGTCATTGGACCAAAGCGTATATAAGGACTGACCGCTGGGAGCGATCAGGAGGTAGCCTTCCAGAGCCGGGCTGTTCAACTCATCCGAAGATAAAGGACGCTGGAAAGAAGCCCGGCCTAACATTTTCGCTGCATTTCGGTAGACGTAAAAAGCAGGCTTGGGCTGCAAGTCCTGAGTAAGCAAGCCGAAGTCGCCATAAAATGGCCCAGGATCAATCCAACTGAACCAAATGCTGGACTTCAGGCCCGAAGCGATGGACTGAGCAAACAATTTGACCACGTAACGGGATTGGATTTCCGGTGTACTGGGAATATTCGGATGGTTGCCACTGAACCATCCTGCCTCGGTGCAAATCATAGGCTTATCGGCAAATCCATACTGCGCTAGTTTGCTACGTAGATAGTTGGCTTTTCCGCTTAAACCGCGCCCGTACGGTGACCAGACCGACTCAAAGGCGGGATAATAATGGAAGTTCATCACATCAAAACAATTCCCCCCGCCGGTTGTTAGAACATCGTCTAAGAACTCTCGTACGAAGGGGCCACTCTGATCCTCAAACCAATCATAGGCCAGGCCACCTAAAACGACTTGTGCTTTAGGATTTGCTGCCTTTATAACAGGATACACCATGCACAACATCCGGGCATAATCTGCCCCGAAGTGGCCCCAGTAAGCACCACCCCGTTCTGCTGCTAACCGACTACCATTATCTGGCTCATTATAGAATTCCCAATATTCTACCACAGGAGAACCCGGCGCATCTTCCCATCCATCACCGTCATACCGCTCCACAACCGTTCCTACAAACTCTATGAATTCCCCAATGTCTACCTTGTCAATTGGACCGTTGGCATACGTGGCAGCCCACGGCGGGTTACCACCAATGGTCACAATCAATTGGAAACCAGCCCGAGTGGCGCTAAGAAATGAAGCGTCGTAAAACGCAAAGTTATAATCTTCGGGTTGCCTATCACTAGGTTCCACTTTAGCCCAAGAGATGTCAGTACGAATCCAGTAAGCACGAGCCTGCTGGGCTAGGGTTAATCCGGAACTCGGAAGGTGCAGGCCTCCATAGGTCTGAATGCCAAACACGGTAGGAATCGGTGGCTCATATTCACGCGCGACCAGGGGCAGAAATATAGTATAGGTCAGCAAGTCTAGCGCCTCTGAGGACACTTTTGTCTTCTGAAACCAATCAAAAGGAATGGCATGGGCTTTTCCTATACCCAATAGCATCAGCACAATTAGAAGGAGCGTCACTTGAATGGTTCCAGCAACCCAGAACCAGGCACGCTTCATTGGGCATTCCTCATCACAAGGGGTAAGTATATATAGTGAAAATATGGTGGGCACCAGGCAGCAATCCTATTCCGTCCACTCTCGGCAATCCATACGCAACCGACACTATCCACCCCTAATCCCTTTGGAACGCTGCCAGCGGGAAGACCAAATTCCCAAAATTGACGAGAAACAGGACTTAGCCAACCAACACGATTCCCATTTTGTTCAGTGAACCACACCTTGCCCTGGCTCAAAGCCACATCAAATGGAGCACTGCTTGGGAAAGTAAGGGTGTACCAGTTCAGGTAAGTAATAGTACTGTAAAAATACTGCCCAATCCGGTTACCGTTAGGATCTGTGAACCAAGCACTCTGCTCACCCGCCTTGATCACCCAAGGTCTACTACCTCCACCTGTATTGACCAACTCAAAAGCATATGAAGAAGGCCAGGAGGAAGGTTTGAGATTCCCGATCCTACTCACCCCGGGTGCCGTGAACCAGATACTATCAGAGGATTCAGCAAAAATATCCTCCGGCTGAGCACCAGAATACTGGCTGGGAAGAGCATATTCTGTGAACGCATAGTCCGTTGTGCTTGTCACCACCAGCCGCCCCAGTTTGTTCCCACTCCGTTCTGTGAACCAAACGGTGGCAGGGCTCCCGGCGAGGACATCTATCCCTGCGGGCTGGCTATTGCTGGTGGGAATTAGGAACTCAGCGAAGGTGCCATCCGCTGGATTCAGTCGGCCGATTTTGTTGCCTGATTGCTCAGTGAACCAGACCATCCCGCCTGCGTAGTCTATGTCGTAGGGCTGGCTATTGGATGTGGGCACTGTATAGGTCACCACGCTGTACTCCGTCGTTGAGGTCACAATCAGCCGGCCAATAGCGTTCTGGTCGGGCAGGGTGAACCAGACCTTCCCAGGTGCCTCTACTGCCACGTAGAGCGGGCTTCCCCCGACCGGATATTCTGTCAGTAAGGGCGGTTCATCGGCATGAGCGACAGCTGTCAGGGCCATCACGCCAGCAGCCGCAACCACCAGGATGACCAGTGCCCAGAAGTGTTTCATCTTTCACCTCCTTCTGTCCATTGAGCCACTATATCCACCCACCCCTCCCCCACCACCGTCAGCGTCCCGGTTTCAGGATTAAAAAGGCGGCCGGTGGGATAGGTGACATCGTCCAGGCTGTACCAGCACCAGCGCTGAACTAAACGGTAGCCATCAGCGGGGTAGCCTATTGTCGGGTCAGCGGCTGTCAGGAAAAATTCAAAAGTGCTCCGGAGAAAAGTTATTACCCGCTCCGGCGGAAAGCCATAATCTTCAGGCATTGGGATCCCGTATTCAGAGACTATGAGGGGGTAATTTTGAAAATAATGCTCCGCCATCCACCGCCTGAAGTTGAGGATCTGGCGGCGAAAGGCCTCTATGTTCCCACTGTCATCAATCTCATATAGCTCCCCCCGGTCTTCCCGGATTCCCGGAGGGATATCAACCCCCCACGAACCCCTCTCCTCCCGAAGGATGAAGTTGTGGATATTCCAGACATCTATAGGCATTTTTTCTCCAAACTGAGCCTTATAAGCTTCAAGGATTGACTCAATATACTTTAACCGGAGAGGGGTCGGTTGGGAAACACCACCTATACCTACTTTGGCAGTCGGATCGGCCGATTTTATGGTTTTATAAGCTTGATGGTAAAGCTTTGCATAAAGGGCAGGTTTTACATTATCTTGCCACTTTACATCTGGCTCGTTCCCTATAAGCCATAAAGAACCAGGGTTAAGTTCTGCTATCCTCGCGATCTCTTCCGGCTTAGGGTTAAGTTTACCCCCCCTAAGCCTAACCATCTGAACGTATTCAATTCCCTCAGGCCTGGGAGGATCAGCCCTTGCCGTCCAGTCTAAGTACCACCCCAGCCTGAGTAGTTTTATATTATACTTTGAGATCGGTCCAATCGCAACCCCTACCCCCCACCGTGGTTTCCCTTCCCAGAGGATAGAAATCTCTGGAGGTTTAACAAAGGAGGGCAAAGAGCAAGTAGGAGTTTCCAGAAGTGGCCTCGGAGAAGCTGTAGGGCCAGCTGTTGGGATGAGATGCTCCTGGGAAGTGGGTTGGCCAGGGCTAAATATGGACAAGAGGGTTAAAATAGCACCTGTTAGTAATAAAGCTAAACCGGCCCATAAAGGCAAACGCGCCTTAAACACGAGCCCTCCAGACCGCAATAATGATAAGTCCAAGGATTATGAGCCCTAAACCCACTAAAAGCAGCGGGGAAATTCCACCGTAAGTTTGAGGGGGAGAGGTGGGAGTTGGAGTATAGGTAGGTGAGGGCACGGAGATCGCCACGATAGTGGGGGTTGGAGAAGGTGTAAAGATGTAAGCTTCGGTAGGAGTAAAGGTAGGGCTTGCAATTGGTGTCGGTGAAGGGGTTGGAGTTAGGGTGGGGCTTGCAATTGGCGTTAGTAATGAGGTTGGAGTTAGGGTGGGGCTTGCAATTGGTGTTGGTGAGGGAGGGGGAACGGGTGGAGCAGGGGTCGGAGTGCTTGTGGGAGGAGCAGGTGTGGGTGTGAAAGTACGGGTAGGGACTGTCTGGCGCTCCGGACTCTGCCCTGGTGATGCCCAAAGGGCTGGGATTATGGTAAGGGTTGCTATCAGTATTCCAGCTAAAATCCAAAGGACCTTCTCTTTCATTTTTTCCTCCTGAAACGCAGGCTAAATTCCTTGTCTTCCTTTAAAATCGTTTGGAAAAGCACTGAGCCACCTTTTACAGCCGATGGTTCAGGTTCCACACTAATGAGTTCGGCCTCAGGGGGAAGGCTGATTTTCACCATCAAGGGGTGGCCAAGGGTGCCAGGCTGTTTCTGAACTTTAAGATGGTAAAAACCCTCGTTATCTTCCCATTTAATGACCTCCAGAGGAAGGGAATAGACAAAAAAGCGGGTCTGGGTTGTTGAAGGGGGAAGCAAACTCATAACAGCCATAACAGTCCAAGGACCTTCCTCTGCCTCATATAAAGCAACTTCGCCGGATTCGCCTTCTCTGTGCCAAAGGGACTCCCGAGGAATTGGTATGCGGGTGGCTTCCTGGAGTTTGCTCCCATATGGGATGTAGATTCTAATGTAGTCCCAATAGCAGCGGTCCATCATTTTCTCATAAATTGGATCGTAACGGGCTTCAGGTTGGCAAGGGTAGCCAGCTGGAGCAGTGTGGGTATAAATCAGGGTAAGAATGGCCCGAGGGATATCATGGGTCAGGTCCACTTCATAAGAAATAGACTCGCGAACCCGCGGATTTACTTTGTTATATCCCAGATTGGAATCCACTACCATTAGGAAATCACCATCGGTTGGCTTGAGGGAACCATCCCAACCGAGGGAGGAAAGGATTGAGGAGGCTTCAGGGTGTTGGAGGTAGATAAGGATGTGTTTCTCCTTCAAGAGGGATAGGATGCTCCGAGCTAATGAGATCCAATCTATATCATTATCCTCCACCTTCTTGAGGATTGCTTCGGCCAGGGAAGCCATGAAATTTTTGCGTTTTAGCCACCATTCCCCAGTTATATTACCTCCTTCGGGGGCCCAGGCCTTGCGCATATAAAAGATAACGCTTTCTCCCGTTATCAATTCTTCTTCCCCTTCCAGCTTGAGAGGACCAATGGCTTTTACTATCCTGCTGACAGCTTCCTGGTCCACAGCTATTACTCCATCAATTTTTAGGGGATAGCCGGGGCGATAAAGGGAAATGGCGTTTCGGGCCGAAGTTGGAAAATCAGGGGACCAATTGCTATCACGGAAAACCCACAGATCAATGCCCATGTAGCGCCGGAGGGGTTCTGGGGGATCGGGGTAAGGGAGGGAAAAGTCGTCCACGGCGTAACTATCGCGAAAAGTCATGCTGATGAGGCGCCCATCTTGGACATGGATTTCCCCAACGCCAGTTATGAACCCACCTGTGGGTCGGAGCTCGTTTTCATTCTGAGCCAAGATGAGGTATACCTTTTGCCCATCGGTTCCGAGGAGGTCTGGCAAGACTTTTAAAAAGTTAAGGCCAATTTTCCCTAAAGGCAAGAACTTCCGCATCAGTTGGAGTTTTCTTTCAAGAGAAGGGTGAAGGGAGAGCTCGCTTGTTTGAGCCAATGCCATCTCTGCTTGTTGGAGGGAATTAAAGGCTTTTTCCCATCGGTTCGGGGTGGAAATAATGGCAGGTAAAAGGCTTTCGGGCGAGACTGTTTCCAGGTCTTTAAAGGCATGGCAAACCTCTACACCTGCTTCGCTAAGGTTCTGGGCCATTTGGAAAAGCAAAGGCATGGCTTTAAGGTGGTCCTCTAACTTCGGAATCAAGCTTAAAAGCAAGCCAGCTTCTCGCTCTATTGCCTTCAGGTCTTGGTTTAAGGATTCAATATAACTGCAGGCTTCTCTAAATCGGCTTAAATCCGGGGTTTTAGCCACTGCTTGAAGCTTAACCAAATTTTTGTAAGCGTCCTGCAGGATAAAGCCGAGCCGTAAGCCCCAAACCGTTATCGTAAGCAAGCCCATCAGGGTTAAAAAAAGGCCTATGCGCTTCATTTTACTTCCAATACTGGCCTCTGGAGTAAGTTCAAGAGTTCATCAAATTGCGTCTCTTCCTCCCCCATTCCCAGCTCCTTCAAAATCATTTCACGGTATGGCTTATGCCACCATAAATCCTTATCTATAACCACAAGGTCAGGCCTCTTTCCCAGTATTTCTTGGACATACCATAGAGTAAAGGTATGAGGATCGGAGGAGGTGATGAGGACGGCAGCTGGTGGAGCTTTCCTCAGGATGCTTTCCGCCCACTCAATGGCTGAGCGGTCGCCCCTTAGGCTGATTTTTCCCCAGGAAGATAGTATTTGGAGCAATGGGATTATCATTAGAAGCCAAGGGAAGGGATCGTGCGCTTTTCTCAGCCTACCGGCAAGCGCTTTAAGGCCCTCCCCCATCCAAAGAATGGTCAAGGGGAGAGCGGGGACCAAATAAACTAAGGAATCAGTAGTGTTATAACCGATGGACCAGAGGCTGAAAGCGCTGAAGGCCATGGCAGAGTTAAAAGCCAAGCTTCTCCGATTCCGCCACAGGCATACCCATCCCCAAAGGGCCAGCAGCGCGCCAAAAGGTGTAAATTGCCGAACCATCAGCCCAGCCAAAGCCAGGAGCCGTCGGGGCCAAAAGGTTAGCGGTAGACCAAATGGATAACCCTGGTACAAGCGTCCGCTCACGTAAGCCCACCATCCAAGGGGAGTGGAAAGATCAGCCCAGGGAGAAGGGGCTCTTCCCCAGGCTAAAAGGACAGGGCCATACAGTAAACCAACCGTTAGTAAGGCAAAGGAAACAAGGCACAAGGTTGATTTATTTTTTCCCGCTATCAACGGAGCCAAGAAAATAAGAGTCGGGTGGACCCCGATGCCCAGCCCCCAGAGGATACCTTGCAGCCAGGTCGGGACTGGGCGGAGGACTGTGAAGAGGAGGGCAGCGGAGAAAAGCGCGGCCAGCGCGTATACTTCAGCTATGATAGCTTGGGACCAAAAGAGGGGGGCAAATCCTAAGGAAAGGCCAGCAATAATTGCAATAAAAGCGGAGCAAGAGGCATGGCGGATAGCCGCAGCTGTTAAGCCACCAGCGAGAGCACCAGAAAAGGCTGAGAGCAAGTTCAGCCGCCAGGCCGGGTCACCCCAGGGAAATTGCAGGAAGATTGCTCCAAAAAGCAAATAAGTTGGGAAGCCTGGTGGGTGGGGAAGCCTCGCTTTTGCCACTGCCACTGCAAGATCGCCACCGTCAGCTCCCCAATGAGCCCAAGTAAGGGAGGGAGGCATGGTGAAGAGGTAAGCAATCAGTAACACCAACGTTGAAAGTAAAGTGAGGCCCCAGGGCTCAAATTTGCCCACAAATCTAATGTTTGGGGTCAGAAGATTTACAAATAGCTGCAGTTTGAAGAGAAGGTGCTTTGACTTTGTGGCGAGACAAAAGGCCATGATATATTAATCCAAAGGCGAGCCCCGTCCCTTGGATTAGCACGCGAGCTAACGAGACAAAAGGCCACAAAATAGCTACTGAACGATCCCTCTTCCAGGCCCAACGGGCAAAGGGTATAGTTGTAGCTATAAAAGCTCCGGAAAAAACAAGGCTCAGAGCACTCAATGGCTCCCATGCCAGTCCGCCGATCAGGCTTAAAATGATAAGAGCCATTAGCGCGAATTGAACTTTTAAATTGGGATCAGTATGGGCATCCCCCTGGATCTTGTGAGGATAACGGAGGTAGAGGAGTGCACGCCAAAAGCCAAACCTTGCCTTCCGCTTCAAGTATGAAGCAAGCTTATCAGGGTGGGTATGCCAGACCCAGGCATCGGGCACAAAGACCAATTTGTGGCCTGCACTGGCCAACCGAAAGGACAAGTCCACATCTTCGGCTGAAGGCACAGGGAAGGAGGGGTCAAAGCCTCCCGCCTGGAGCAATACAGAACGACGATAAGCAGCAGAGTAAGTATCAATGAAATCAATTCGCGGTGCATTAGCCATACGCTCATAGCGAAATTCGTACTCCAACTGCACCAAGCGGGCGATGATAGCTTGCTGGCGGGAGCGATATGTCCCCTTCGCTCCTGAAACTTCGGGGTCGATAAAGGGGGCAGAAATGCGTTCAATCCATTCTGGGCCTGGCTGGCAATCAGCATCGGTGAAAAGGATTATATCCCCTTCAGCGGCTTCAATGCCAACATTTCGGGCCCTTGCCGGTCCACCGTGGGAGACTTTTAGCGCTTTGTCAGCACCAGCTTCCTTCGCCGCTTCCGCTGTCTTGTCTGTAGAGCCATCGTCTACCACGATTATTTCATACCACTCCCTGGGGACAGTCTGAGCGTTCAAGGCTTCGAGGCAAGCCTTAATTTCCTCAGCAGCCTGGTAAGCGGGGATAACGATAGAGTATTTAGGCTTTGGCACTTTTTTCCCTCCATTCCGGCCAGAGGACCAGAACAGCTGCTGCTATCAAAGGCGGTCCCATCACTACTAAATGTAAGACTAGGCTTACAGCCATGGCTAAATCGCTGGATATTCTAAATAAAGCGAGGGAGAGCACACAAATGCCCTCAAAGATCCCTACGCGGCCAGGTACTGGCACATTCCCTCCCACCATTAAAGCGGCCAGAAGAAAGAGAGCTGCCTTTGGAGAAGGTATTCCAAAAGCAGATAGAACGGCCAAGTTAGCTATCCACCCCAAAATCCAGGTAAGAGCAGTCCATAATATAACGTCCAAGTAAATTTGAGGTTGGCGGATAGCTTCCAAACTGTTGACCAGCCTGCGTAAGAAGGGGAGCAAAACCTTATTCCAGTTCCAACGATTAGCCAGGCGAAAGAGGCTTTCTTGCCAATGTAATCCGCACCATATCACTGCAATTAATGCAAACAATGCTAAAGGTGTGGACCAGGTATAGGGAGTGAACCAAGGAGGGAGAGGCATTATGAAAGCAAGGATCAAACTACAACTTAGCAGAGCTATAAGGTCCCAGACCTTCTCCAAAGCTATGCTTCCCAGAGCCTCAGCGGAGCTGGTCCCTCCCCCGGGAGATACCCATAAAGCTCGCACAAGGTCACCCCCCCGCATTGGGAGAACCAAATTAGTTACTTGCCCCACTAAAATGGCGGTAATAGCGGGACGAAAAAGGAGAGAGTAGCGCCAGAGGAGGGTTTTCCATCGGAAAGTGCGGGTGAAGAAAGTAGCCACTATAGCTAAAATCCCTGCTAAAACCCACCAATAGTTTGCCGTAGCCAGGGCCATAAAGACCCTTGACCAATCCAAACCTCGGACAAGCAACCATACAGATAATCCTGCGACCAGGAAACTCGCAGCCCAACGGATCAGAAGTTTAAACTTATAGGGGATCATGTTTTACCTTTCCGCCTATGGTTCCAAGCCGACTGAGCAATCCAGGCGATTGCTAAGATAAACCATAAAGTCCTCTCCAATTTGCTTTGGGATATAGTGGCGAGCCCGAAGCAAAAAAGGGCTAAGCCGATATATATAGCACGCAGAAGCGAGGGCTGAGCTAAAGCTTTGCGCACATGTATGCAAAACTTCTTTGCTTCGTAATAAGCCCAACTAAAAGCTGCCAAAACAATGGCCAACCCAAGAATCCATAAAGCCCCACCGATCAGCGCTTTAAAGTCAATACCCATGTTTAGAAGGGGCAATGCTCTTTAACCTTGGGGGCTTTGGATTCACTATCCCTCTGTTGTCACCTCTTTGCTCCCGCGCCGCCTCCGGCGTTTCCGGAACAGTTTTTTCCACCAGGGCTTTTCCTCGGAAGAATCGGAGTAATAATAGTAGTAGTAATAGTAACCTTTTGATGGAGGTTTAACCTTATTGAGGACAGTGCCCAGGACCCTGAGGCCTCCCTGACGGGCTCTTTCCACCGCCTCCACAAAGGCAGAGCGGTCTGTTTTGCCCCACTCAGCCACCATCAGAATGCCGTCAACCCACTTCCCTAAGAAGACGGTATCAGCGCAGGCCAAGATAGGTGGGCTATCTACTATAACTATATCAGCCAAATCCCTTAGTTCCATAAGGAGTTCTCCCATACGTTGAGAGGCCAGGAGATCCGCGGGATTAGGAGGTAATCGCCCCGAGGTTAGGACGAAGAGGTTCTTACCCCATGGCTTAAGGTATTTTTCCACAGGAGCCTTTGCGATCAATGCCTCACTTAAGCCTGGGCTCTGGGTAAGCTCTAGAAGCTGGTGAACCTTTGGCTTACGCAAATCAGCATCTACCAGAACCACTTTCTTTCCTCCTTGGGCCATTGCTATTCCTAAGTTAAGCGCTACTGACGTTTTTCCCTCCTCGGGGCCTGCACTGGTTATGCACAGGGCTTCAACAGGTTTATCCACACTCAAAAACTCTAAATTAGCCCTGAGAATTCTAAAGGACTCGGCAGTGTGCGAGCGGGGGTGTTCCATGGGAATGTAAATCTCTTCTTTTTTGCCAGGATTAGGGCTGAATTCAAAGATATTTCCTAAGACCGGGAGTCCGGTCAAAGCCTCCACCTGCTCAGGATTTTTAAGGCTTGTGTCCATGTATTCCAGCAAGAATGCTACCATAACGGCCACCATCCCCCCGAGGATCCCGGAAATGAGGCTATTCAGAAGTTTACGGGGTTTTATAGGCCTTTCAGGCACCTTGGCTCTTTCCACGATGGTTATAAGATCTGTATATCTGGCCTCGGAAAGCTGAATTTCATAAAGGCTTGACAGAAGGCGTGTGCGCATGTCTCGCAAACTTATTAATTGTTGATCCAAGCTTTTAGCATCTTCAGGATTGTAGACCTTATCCTTCCGTTCACTAAGTTGGGCTATGTCTTCATCAATTTTGGCCACCTGGGCTTCCAGGCTGGCCTTCAGAGTGCTAAAACGTTCAGCTTGGCTTTTAGCCCTTTCCTCTACAAAGACTTCCGCCAAGGTATTAGCAGCATCTGCCGCGAGCTTCGGGTCAAGGCTTTCAACGCTTATTCTAATGAGTTGCGTGTCTCTAATGGCCTGAACTGATGGCTTGAACGGGATCTCATTTTCGGGTAGATCGGTGGGAAAGCCAAGCTTCAGGAGCACATTTTCCAGCAGTGGCCTTGATTTGAGGATTTCGGCATAAGTGCGGGCGATGCGTTCCCCTGCCAGGATATCTTGGTACTGCAAAGCCCCTACCGAGCTAGCTCTCGGCTCCACCATTAAAACCGCTTCGGCTTTATACACGGGTTTGATGAATTTAGCGCTTATGATATAAGCAGCCAAGGCCGGGATTAGTGTGCAAAGGACGATAAGCCAAAGCCAGCGCCTCAATATGCGTAAGTACTCGCGGATGTCAATTTCCTCCTCTGAAACCCAGGCCTTGTTCTCAACCGTTTCCATAGATATTCCTCCTAATAGCTTCCTATAAGCATGGCAGGATCGCCTAACAATATATAACTCAAGATGACTTGAGAACCCTTTAACTCTTTCAAAGCCTTTAGCCAGGCATCACCTATCCGCTGCTCCTGTCCTAAAGCATGGTAAAAAGCCAAAGCTAAAGGCTTTTGTTCCGCTAAGGTGGTAGCCCCTGCTGGACCTAAGAAGGCCACTGCCTTATTAGGAGATCGAAGCCAGGCTTCAGCTAACGATTCCTGATGCGGATGTACAAAGTGTGCAGCTAAGCATCCCCATACCGTTATTAAGGCAGGTTCAGCTACCCCTTGAGCATCTTCAATTCTCAGTATACCCTCATCACCGAGGCGTGTCAAGCTGGCATGCCCAAAGTATACGACAGCCGTTTTCCCCTTTGTGTTCAATGATTTCAGAACCTCAGAACGATCTTGGGCAAAATTCGCGTTAAACCCTTTTGCTTCAACCGTTCGTTTAATTTCCTCTGCTACACTTTTGAATTCTGGCCCATCATCATAAACTAACAAGAAAGATAAGCTCTCTCCTGAGTTTTCCCAATCCAGGATTTTGTCTACCATAAAAGCCAACTCTCTCGGAGAAGTAGCTGGCAATCGCCCTACTGCTACCACAGGCTCATTTGCATTGTTCGTCCCCAAAAGCACATCTGCGGGGGTTTCCCCAATCTCCCGGGTTCGGGTAAAAGGAGAGACAACCAGGAATTTACCTGAGGGCCCATCATAGCCTCCAGGGACAGCCGTTCCATCTCCGACTATCAGCAAATAACGCAAGGAAGGCAAGGAATTGACCAGGGAGCAAATTGCCTGAGGATCGGCTCTGCCCCCGCTGAAAGAATCATAGATTGCTTTTGGTTCAACTAAGCCCACTCTAAGCCCTTGCCTTTCCCTATGCTCCAGCAGGGGAACAAGGGTTTTATGGAACCCCTCCGGAGCTATTACCAAATACTCAACTTCATCCAACTTGTTTGGATTAAAAGAAGTGCTGGGTCTTATCCCAGTAGGGGTCATGGCTTTTTGAGGATTGCCTATCCAATAGCGATGACCAGGCACTGTGGAAATTACACCGTCAGAAGGGATAAGGCAACCTTTGACCTCCAAAGGATTAGTAACATCTATTGCGTAAGTCCATGGGCTGCTCCCTTCAACTTTGAGGGCTTCGCCTTCGGCGAGCCACATTTCTCCCTCAGGTTTTACAATGCGCCTGTAAATGACCTCTATATAATCCACCCAGAGGACTGAGGCTTTAGTACCAAGGGGCAAGGAAGATTCCAGAGTGAGTTCATGTTTTGCGTAATTTTTATTTAGCTCTGTATGCGCTTGAAACTGATAAACCCCCATACCATCCCATTGCCATTTTCCTATCAGCGTTTCATCCCACCACATTTGCAGCTCATGATCTGGCTTGGAAGGGAAATCGCTATGGCTCCAAATTTGAACAGTAATGGTAACGGGCCCTTCCAGCGCATCAGTTAAGTTAAGGGTAAAAGCCAATTTTCCGGGAGCATAAAGGGGTTTCCAAAGCCATGGGATTTCAAGTTCAGCTTGGGGCAAGTAATACAGATCTTCCTCCAGATGAATGAAGTGTAGGGCCCATGGAAGGGGCTTAACAGAAGGAGGAGGGCAAAACCCGCTATTGGCTATCTGAGGGCCGCTTTTGCCAACTTCAAGCTTTAAAGGGTTATAAGAGGAATAGCGAGTACGGTGATACTGGGTGAAGAAGAAAAATCCCCACCCGGCTGATGTTCTCAAAGGCAATAAAGGCACATCATTGCCTTCAAGGGAGAGGGAAATAGCAGGTGGGGAATCTCCCTTTGGATTGAGGCCTAAATTGGCAAGGAAATTTGGACCAACCCAGTAGCCACCTTCTCTTTCTACTTCCAAAAACCAAATCTTAATTTGAGGGTGAGCTTTCTGCAAACATCCAACGGCCGATGCTAATAAAAGTAACGCAATTCCAAAAAATCTTGTTAAATTTAACCCCTTTTCCGAGCTTCCCCCAAAAAAAGAGCTCCGAGAAAGATCATAGCACATCCAAGAAAACCTCCGGCTAAAAGGAAAGCCCACAGTTTCCAGGAGGAAGAGGAGGAGGTTCCGGATAATGCAGGAGTATAGGGAGGACAGGGCGTGCTTCTATAGGGTGTAAAAGCAGGCAAAAGAGGGGAAGTGAACGCAGGAATAGATAAAGGTGTGGGGGTTAAAGTAAGAGAAAGTTCGGGGGTGAAGTCAGGGGTAGGCGGTTTAATAAGGGTTGAAGGGGGGGAAGGGGTAGGCTTAAGGGCAAGGTGAGGAACAAGTGTAAAAGTAGGGGTAGGGGTTGAGGTA
>CAZZMI010000046.1:0-16663 GCA_964655275.1 uncultured Anaerolineae bacterium
GCCATGAGGGCCGGGATGACCCGCTCATCGGCCACCCCCAGTTGCCCCAGGGCCTTCGCCGCACTCCACCGCACAAAGGCTTCCTCATCCTTCAGGGCGGCCATGAGGGCCGGGATGACCCGCTCATCGGCCACCCCCAGTTGCCCCAGGGCCTTCGCCGCACTCCACCGCACAAAGGCTTCCTCATCCTTCAGGGCGGCCATGAGGGCCGGGATGACCCGCTCATCGGCCACCCCCAGTTGCCCCAGGGCCTCCGCCGCAATATACCGCACCCAGGCGTTCTTATCCTTCAGGGCCTGGAGGAAGAAGTCCACTGTCTCCCGGTCGGGCCGGAGGGAGAGGGCGCGGAGGGCCTCCTCCCGCTGGCGGTCGTATCCCTCACGCCACATCCGCAGGAGTTCGTCCCAAATTTCCTGGCGCAGCCCCTCCTCCACCCGGGCGGCTTCGCCCACGCAGTGCCCGGCCAGGAAGAGGCGGCGGCGCAGGAGGTCGTCCTCTCGGGGGGAGTAGATTCGCCGGATGAGGTCGGTCGCGTTGTCGGCCATCCCTGCGCAGAGGAGCACTACCTCCCGCCACCAGGGGGCAAAGAGACGGTCCATCTCCAGAAGGCGCTCGCGCAACCGTTCGTCGGAGAGAATCGCCCCGGCCGCAAAATACTCCTGGAAGGCCAGGTGGGCGAAAGTTAGATATTCGCCGTCGGCCAGGAGCCCCGTGCGGCGCTCCACCCAGTCCAGGAGTTCCCCAGCCCGTTCGGCGCTCTGGCCCAGGGAGGGGAGGACCCCGGCGATGAGGGCCTCCACCTCCCGGCGGGGGAGGAAGCGGGTGCCCCGCTCGTGGAAGTGGTAGCCGATGTGCCGCATCAGGAGTTCCTTCTGGGCCAGGGTTAAGCCAGTGGCGTCCCGGTCCTCACCCCCCCGGCCCACGTCCCACCGCTCCAGGAGCAACTCCGTGCAGCGGCGGTAGAGCGCGGCCCGCTCCCGGGGGAGGGTCACGTCCACCCGGTGGACCATGGCCATCACGGAGAGTAGCAGGGGGTTTTCGGCCAGCCGCCGGAGGCGGTCGCTCTCTTCCACAGCCTGGGCCAGGTCATCGGCCCGCTCCCGGGCCCGCCGCCGCCGGATTTCGGCCTCCTCGGGGGTTTCTTGCCCGGCCGCACTGGCCTCCACCGCGTTATACCATTTCCGGATGAACTCCTCCCGGCGGGGCTGGTCAAAGGGCTCTATGGTGAGGACGGCGAAGTCAGGGGAGAGCATCCCGCGCCATCCAGCGATGCGGCTGGTGATGATGAAGCAGTTTTTCTCCTCTACCGTTGCCAATGCGTTCACCGCGTTGCAGATGCCCCGGTAAGCCTCGTCTCCCATGCCCAGCACCTCGTCCAGGCCGTCCAGGAGGAAGAGGCATCGGCCCCGACGGACCTGGCGTTCAAAGTAGCCGGGCGGCGGGTTCAGGACGCCCCGGGTCTGGCGGCGGACGTATTCTTCGGCGGAGTCGGTTAGGGAGCACCCGGCGGCCGCGCATTCCCGCAGGGGCAGGAGGACGGGCAACCGCTCCCCGGCCTGCACGCCCAGGGATTTCAGCAGGGAGGGGTCGCCGAGACATTTCTTGGCGAAGGCCAGGGCCAGGTAGCGCAGGAGGGTGGACTTGCCCGCGCCTGGCTCCCCCAGGACAGCGATGGTCCGGCAGCTCAGCGCTTCACGGAAGGGGACGGGGCGGCTCTCCTCCCAGGCCCACTCCTCCGGAAGGGGCAGGCGGGGCTCCGATTCGCCTGTGAGGGCGGCAAAGAACTCCCGGGGTAGGCGCCGCCGCTCCCGCTGTTCGGAAAGGGCGGGTATGACAAAGATCTCCGAGAGGCGGGGCTCTCGCCCCGGCGTGGCAGGGAAGACGCCAATGAGGGAGACTTTCTCACACTCGCTGGCCAGCCACTTCAGGTACTGCCGCTCAAAGCGGTGGTCGGCCCAGTTCTGGCTCAGGAGACTGGCTAAACTTTTGCTTGCCTGGCGCAGGAGGCTGGCTATGGTCTCACGTAAGAGGGCTATCAAAGCCCCCAACGCAGCACTGGCAAGAGCGACAAGGAAGTAGCGAACCCACTCAGGCAAATTTTACTCCTTAAAGCTCATTATTGCCTCCTGGCGCTTGAGGAAGGTATCCATCAAGGTGTCGGCCTCTGAGATGATTTGGTTTATAATGGGGAGGAGCTCTTCACCCTTCTCAATCGTCTCCTTTAGTCCTTTCACAGCGTTAACCATAGCTTTGGCCTTTTCCAGAAGGGAGAGGTCAAAATTGTAGAGGGCATCAAGCTCTTCCTCCCGTACTTTGACGGCATCAAAGAAGCCACTGTATCCATAAGAAGCGGTACGGACCCGGTCTATTGTGTTCTGGAGCTTCATTATGGCCCGCTCTAAGTCGTCCAGGAGGCCGATTTTGCCCTTCTGCATAACCATTATCTGGGCTTCCTGGAGCAATCCCCTGGCTTCTTCCAGAATAGAAGCTACATGCTGGCGGAGAATCCGGTCTGCCTCACGGCGAAGTTCTTTCTCCTTATATCCTTTAAAACCGGGGATGCTCAGTGCGAGCTTTTCTAATCCTCTGAGTTCTTCTTCCAGACGGGATTTCCAGCTCATTGTTCCCCCTTAAATTAAAATGTATCCCCTGTGGCCATAGGGCCAATCTGCGGGGGTATTCCTGTACCGTATAACCCTGAAATTGGCTTACTTCTTTTCCTGCTGCGCCTCTCTTTCTTTGCGGGCCTGCTCAATTATGGCTTGCGCAATGTGGGATGGGACTTCTTCATAGTGGGAGAATTCCATGGAGAAGACTCCCCGGCCCTGGGTAAGGGAGCGGAGTTCGGTAGCATAGCGCTGCATTTCCGCCAGGGGAACCTGAGCCTTTATTATGGCCGTGCCCTTTTTCTGATCTATCCCCATGACCCTGGCCCGCTTAGTGTTGAGATTGCCCAGGACATCGCCTGTGAACTGCTCAGGGACAGTTATGGTCACGTTCATGATGGGTTCCAGGAGGATGGGACCTGCCTGCTCCATCGCTTTCTTGAACCCAAGGTGAGTAGCTATCTTGAAAGCGAGCTCAGAGGAGTCCACAGGGTGGTAAGAACCATCGTATAAAACTGCTCTTATGTCCACTACTGGAAAGCCCGCCAGGACACCGCTCTGGATGGCTTCTTTCAATCCCTTTTCCACTGCCGGGATATATTGCTTGGGGACGGCCCCGCCGAAGATTTCTTCAGCAAATTCAAAGCCTGATCCCCTGGGCAGGGGCTCAAGTCTGAGCCAGACGTCTCCGTATTGACCACGGCCTCCCGTCTGCTTTTTATATTTGCCCTGAGCCCTGGCTACTTTAGTTATGGTCTCACGGTAGGGAACTTTGGGTAAAGAGGTAACGACGCCAACACCGAACTTATCTTGAAGCTTGCGGATAGCAATATCCACGTGAGATTCTCCCATGCCGGAAAGGATGGTTTCACCGGTGGAAAGCTCTCGCTTTACCTGGAGGGTTGGGTCCTCTTCTACCAGGCGGTTCAGGACATTGCTGAGCTTATCCAGATCCGCTTTGGTTTTGGGAGCCACGGCTACTGAGAAGAGGGGTTCAGGGTATTTTATGCCCGGTAAAATGATGGGGTGGCTCTTATCGCATAGGGTATCACCAGTTATGGTTACAGATAGTTTAGCAACAGCCCCGATATCCCCGGCACTCACCTCTTTAACTGGGGTTTGCTCTTTTCCCCTGAGGAAGAATAGCTGGCCTATACGTTCTTCTTCGCCGGCGCGAGGGTTAAAAACTCTGGAATCGGAGCTCATAACTCCGGAGTAAACCTTGAAGTAAGAAAGCTTGCCAACGTATGGGTCAGCGAAGGTCTTAAAGACGAGAGAGGCCAGAGGGCCGTTTTCATCGGCCTTCAGGACTTCGCCCCCTTCTGTTTGCACCTCTATCTCCGCCGGTGAAGGCAAATAATCCACGATGGCATCCAGAAGCTGTCTTCCTCCAATGTCCATGGTGGCGGCGCCGCACAGCGCCAGGACGAACTTGCGGTTTTTAACCCCGAAAGCAAGGCCCCTTTTTATCTCCTCCTCGCTAAGGGGCTCGCCTTCCAGATACTTCATAATGAGCTCGTCCTCACTTTCAGCAGCGGCTTCCAGGAGTTTTACGCGGTATTCCTCAGCCTGCGCCTTAAATTGGGGTGGGATTTCCTCTTCCACGGCTTCCGGCCCGGTATAAGCCTTCATTTTTATCAAATCTATGACTCCGGAGAAAGAGGCCTGGCTCCCAAGCGGGAGCTGGATAGGTATCACGTTAACGCCGAATTTCTCGGCTATCTCATTCACAACCCTTATGAAATCGGCGTTTTCCCGATCCATCTTGTTGATGAAGACAAGGCGCGGAAGCTGACGCTCGTCAGCGTAAGACCAGACCATTTCAGTTCCAACCTCAACCCCGGCGGATGCATCCACCACCACTATGGCTCCTTCACACACCCTCAGCGCCCCTAAAACCTCTCCCACGAAATCCATGTAGCCGGGGGTATCCAGGATATTTATTTTATGCCCCCTCCACTCACAGGGGAGAATTGAAGTATTTACTGACATCCTCCGCTTTATCTCTTCCGGGTCATAATCGGAAACAGTGTTTCCCTCCTCAACTTTCCCCAGCCTCTTTATAGTTCCACTATCGTAAAGAAGAGCCTCGGAAAGGGAAGTCTTTCCAGCTCCACCATGAGCAATCAAAGCTACATTCCGGATTTTCTCCGCCTTCATCTGCCCTCCCTCCGCAAATTTTTGCTTAAGGTATTGTAAGCTTTAAATCCGTTCTTGTCAAAAAGCCCTGAAACTCCCCTATAAAAGCAGGCGGAACATCTCACTCGTTAAGCCCGGGCGTGAATTTGACATTTGGGTCTTTTGGGCTATAATAACTGTGGAAACAGCTGCACTGTAGCAGTGTTTAATTTTATAAAGGACCGCGGGTCAGGTATGTGTAACTCCCGAAGGAGGGGGTGAAGATGAGCCTTGTAATAATCCTTGTTGCAATTGTAGTTGTGCTCCTCGGTTACGGCTGGTATGCTCGCACCATTGACCGGAAGATAATTCAGCCTGACCCCAAGAAAGCCACGCCCGCCAAGATGTATATGGACGGAGTGGACTTTATCCCGGCCAGCCGTAACGTGCTTTTCGGTTACCAATTTAAGTCCATTGCAGCTCTTGGCCCCATCCTTGGCCCCATTATTGCTTTGCAGTGGGGATGGCTTCCTGCAATTTTGTGGATCCTCCTTGGCACTACCTTCATAGGATGGGTGCAGGACTACAGCAGTATAATTATGGGGGTTAGGGAAGAGGGCCAGACCTTTGGTGCCCTGAGCTACAGGCTTATTTCCCCCACGGCCAGAGTTCTCCTTTTGGTTTACATTTACTTCTACTTGCTGATGATTATGGGCGCCTTCGGAATCCAGGTTGGCTTCGTCCTCCTGACCAATCCAGCTGTCCCGTTGGGTGTAATCATCGTATCCCTTGCCGGTTTGCTGATGGGCCAGATGCTTTACCGTTGGAAGCAAGATATAATCCTGACCACGGTAATCACGGTAATAATTGCCTTGGTGGGCATCTGGCTTGGCACACTCCCTGCTGTTAAGAACTTCTTCAACCTCATTTACGGTTACAAGGTTGTAGAAGGTAAGACCGTTTCACCCACCCTGTTCCTCCAGGTTACCCAGGCCAGGTTCATCGGCAGCTTGCTGGTCCTTATCTTCTGTTACCTTGGTTCCGTGCTTCCTATCTGGCGCTGGGCTCAGCCCATTAACTATGTAGCCTTCTGGGTTGTATTCCTGGGTGTGCTTGGCGGAGTCCTTGGTCTGCTTATTGGTCGCCCTGGTTTTGGAGACTTCCCGGCCTTTACCGGCTTCGTAAGTCCCACCAAGCTCCCGCTCTGGCCCATGCTCTTTGTGACTATAGCATGCGGTGCTATATCTGGCTGGCATTCCCTTGTGGGTAGCTCTGGCACCGCCCGCCAGCTTGAGAAGGAAGTGGATGCCCTTCCAGTAGGCGGTGGGGCCATGTTCCTGGAGATGTTCTTCGCTGTTATAGCTTTCCTGGCTGGAACTGCAGCCTTCGGCTCTTTCAAAGGCTATCAGGATGCAGGGGGATGGGGGGCTCCCGCCGCTGTATTCGCCAAGGGCCTCTCCAACTTCCTGAACTACTGGCGCATTGATGACCTTCTGGGCAAGGGATTCGGCGTGGCCTATGGTTCTGTCTTCCTCTGCCTGATGGCCCTCACCATCATGCACCTGGTGGTCCGCTTCATGAGGGTAGCCAGCGCTGAACTGCTTGGCGATCGCTTCCCAATCCTGAAGAACGTGCATGTGGGCACCATCATCGCTTTGCTCCTTACCATTTTCTTCATCTGGTTTGCTCCTTTCATCCAGATCTGGGGTATATTCGGAGGAGCTAACCAGCTCATGGCTGCCCTGGCTCTCTTGCTCATCACCATGTGGCTCAGGCTCAAGGGCAAGAATTACCAGTGGACTTTCTGGCCCTTCGTGTTCATGTATGTGACCACTGTGGCATCTCTTATCTATTCAGCCTACAGGGCTTTTGCCATCGCGCTGCCTGCTGCTAAGACCTGGGATGCCCAGGTAGCCCAGATAACCATAGGGATTTGCGCCGTAATCCTCGCCGTAGCTGGCCTCTACCTGGGCTGGGAGGCCCTCCAGGCTGTCAGGAGGGTTAAGCCAGAAGTCGCCAAAGCTTCCGAGTAAAAAGCTAAGATGGCCTGCGGTCCACGGTGCCGGGTGCTCTTTTGGGGCGCCCGGCACCTTTTCTAAGGGAAGGATCATGGAACCACTCAGGATAGAGGTTGTAGCGCCAATACTGGAAAGCTACGGACTCTGTGTTTCTTGCCACGTCCTGATGAAAGAGGTAGGGCTCGGACCTGAAGGGCCTGATTACCCCCCTGAATGGAAAGAAAATTTCCGCCGCCTTGTGGATTGGGCCCTGGACCTTTCCAGGTCCTACGGCGATAAAGTACATATAGTCTTGATAGACCCCAGGTCGTTGCAAGGGTTTTGGAAATGCCTCCGCTATCGGATCACCCGTTACCCAAGCTTTATAATCCAGGGCAAAAGGTATTATGTAGGCTGGAACAGGGAAGCGCTGCGCAAAGTAATTGATTCATATCTGGCTTATTAAGCCATACCCCGGCCATTCCTGAGGCTAATTTTAAAGGGTTTTACCCCGTTTCGCTGTTGAAAGGCCGGGCGTAAAGAGTGCCACAGGCTTCCAATTCCTACGTAGCCAAACCCGCTGGCATAAAGTAAAAAGAAGGGGATGGACCAGTAAAATCCTCTGAGCCAGGCTATAACCAGAGCTGAAAGGGCATAGAGAGCCAGGAGGATTTCACCCAAGGCCATCTTCTCGGTTTTCAAAGCATAAGGGTTGCTTTCCCAATCCCCCTCCTTCCGGTAAAGGCGAAACTTAGGAGTCCTCTCAAAGTCCCCTTTCTTGTTGAGCAGAGCCTCCGCTATAGCTACCGTATTACTCAGAGCAATTCCTATCCCCATTAAAGCCAGGAACGGGAAAAAAAGCATTTCCCTGGGGCCTTTTTCTGATCCCTTCAAAGTTGCTACAAAATAGACCAGAGGAGGGCCAAAACTCGCGAGCATAAGGTAGACCATTGGGAAGTGAAATTTTACCCCCTGGAGGATAAGGGGCAAACTCAAGGTAAGGGACATCAGCATTAGGGGGTGAATAAGGTAGCTTCCAAGATGCATAAGAGCTTCAATTTTATGGAAAACCGGGCGCGAGGAACTGAGCACAGCGGATGAAAGTTTCAGGAGGCACTGAATTGAACCCTTTGCCCACCTTCTCTGCTGAGCCTTAAAGGCGTTTAACTGAGGTGGTATCTCGGCAGGAACTACAATGTCTGGCAAAAATAGGCATTCCCACCCCTTCAGCTGAGCCCTGTAGCTCAGATCAAGGTCTTCAGTCAAGGTATCTTTCTGCCATCCTCCTGCATCTTCTATGCACCTTTTGCGCCAGACTCCGGCTGAACCGTTGAAACCCATGAAAAGGCCAGCTCTTTGTCGTGCCAGTTGTTCCACTATAAAGTGGCCATCCAAAGCTAAAGCTTGCGCCCTGGTTACAAGCGAATATTCCCGGTTCAAATGCCCCCAGCGGGTCTGGAGTATCCCGAGGCGGGGGTTCCGGAGGAAATAAGGGATTGTGCGTCGGAGGAAATCGGGTGGGGGAAGGAAGTCGGCATCAAATATGGCTATGAATTCTCCGTTTGCCCTCTTAAGCCCTTCGGCAAGGGCACCCGCTTTGAATCCATCCCGGTTTCGGCGGTGAATCAGGGTTATGTTTAGCCCAAGGGCGCGCCATTTTCTTACCTTCTTTAAAGCGATAGCGGTCGTTTCATCGTCAGAATCATCCAGGATCTGGATTTCCAGTTTGTCGCGAGGGTAGTCCAGGCGCGCCAGGGCTTCTATGGCTCTATCCACCACACTAGCTTCATTGTACACTGGAAGCTGCACCGTTACTGCAGGCCATTTCTCTTCTTCAGGACAAGGGGGCGTAGCCGGGTTGCGATGGAGGTTGCGGAAATACAGGGCTAAAATTATGAACTGGTTAAAGCCGAACAGAGCGAGGATCAGGGCTACAAAGATGTACAACCACGCCAGCAACTTTGTCCACCTCCTCAGAAAAGTTTGAAACATAAGACAATAATAGCATTAAGCGGAGGTAAATGCAATCTGGCTTACCAGAGGCGAGTTTTTAAGGCCTGAAGAAATTCAAAGCAAGCTTGTAAAGGCTATACCATGCGGGAGAATAAACGTAATCCCATGCCCCTGTGTAACGGACAAGGGCTCCGCCGAACCCCCGTTTAAATCGGTAAACTCCCCACAATCCATCGGAACGATCTGGGGGTTCATCCCAGTAAAGTTCCGGGTTTTGTCCCACTTCGTCAGGTATACCCCACAGATCATAAGTCAGGCAGCCAGTGCGCCTGGCCCAGAGGATGGCCTCCCACTGGAGGAGGTGATTGGGCATAAGGTTGCGATGGAGGTTTGAGGAGGCTCCATAGAAGTAAAAAGCCCTCTTTCCCCATTTGAAGGCCATGAGCCCCGCCAATGCTTCTCCTTCGTATTCCGCTAAAAGAAGGATTACATCGCCATGTGGGGCGAAAAGTTCAAAGGCTTTGAGATAATAGCCATAAGAGTGAATGCCAAACTTGTCCCGCTTTGAGGTTACTTCCAGCAACCTGTAAAAAACTTTTAAGTCTTCAGAGTTTCCCTCCCGCACCTTCACCCCTTTCCGTGAAGCAAGTTTGATGTTGTAACGGGTCTTATGCTTCATTCCGGCCAGGATTTTTTCCTCCGGCACGGTTATATCAAGGACTATGGTGCTGCGAGGTTGGACGGTCCGGGCAGGGATAAAACCCCACCTTTGCAAAAGTTCAGCATAGCGTGCTCCTGCGTTATCCTGCATCCTTCCTGCCCAGGAAAATTCAATCCAGTCGGGTTCAATTTTAAGGAAGAGAGCTCCTTCTTCTTTAACCAAGTTATGGATAGCTTCCAGAAGGAGGTGGGAAACTTCTCCTCCCTCAGGAGGCAAAATTGGCCCCTTAGGTATATAAGCCACTAATGGCTTTGGGAGGTATGGTAAAAGGGGCCTGAAGAGGATCTGGGCTCCGGCCAGGGGGAGGCCGTTTTCAAGAAGCAAAACACGCCTCGCCCTCCAGCCGAAGCCCTCTTTCAGTTTACCCCACAGGGAACTCTGGAGGAGATGCCCATATCGGGTATTGCGGGTGAAATCATCCCATCTATCGGGGTCTATCTCGGAATCCACAAGAAGCTTGAATTTGGTCATTGCCTGTAGGGAAGGTATTCAGGGCCGAGGATTTCCCGGGCAATTATCAAACGCATTATGTTTTGAGCCCCCTCCGCTCCGATGGAATAGGACCGTATTCCCCTTATGCCCATCTCTATGGGTGCTTCCTTGGTGTAAGCCAGGGCACCGAACCAATCGGCCACTTCATTCATGGCGGCAAAGCCATCAATGGGAGCCCTTAGCTTGACCATGGCGGCTATAAGGGCGGTGTCGTGGTGGGTGAAAGCTTTCTCCTTATACAGTTTGTCCAGCATCCAGGCAGCTTTGTAAACCAGGAGGCGGTTGCGTTCCAGGTTAGCATAATGCTCGGCCAGGGGGAACTGGATGCCTTCGTAGGAGGCAAGAGGACGCCCGAAAGCTCTACGCTGTTTTATATGCTGTATCCCCATCTCCAGGACTGCTTCAGTAGCGCCGACACATGTGGCTCCAATGAGAACGCGCGCGGCAGTGAAACCCTCCATGGCATGGTAAAAGCCCCTGTTCAGTTCCCCCACCATGTAATGCTCAGGGATGCGGACGTTATCCATGTGGAAGCCACCAGTGGATATCCCCATCCTCCCCATATCCACAAAGCGGGTTGTAGTTATCCCCGGTGTATCTTTAAGGGGTACGGCAAAGAAAGTAAAGGCCCGGTGCTCAGCTTCTGGCCGGAAATCGGTGCGGGCTAAGGTGAGATGTATCCCTCCCCAGCGCAAGGATTCCATCACACCGCTTATGTAGACCTTTTCACCGTTGAGGACCCAGTAATTGCCTTCTTTAATGGCTTTTGTGCGGCAGGCTCCTAAGATATCAGACCCACCCTCCGGTTCAGTGGTAGCGATTCCCAAAAATGCCTCGCCCCTGGTAACCCTCGGAAGGTATTCCTCTTTTGCCTGAGGGGTGCCGTAGCGATCAAATATGAAGCCCCAAGCAGCTTCAACCAGGTATAGCACAGGGATCGCAAGGCTTATGTCGGCGCGGCCGAGCTCTTCGGCAGCAATGGCAGCCATAGTCCAGGAGGCACCCATACCTCCATACTCTTCGGAAACAGTTAAGGCTAACAGGCCAAGCTCAGCCATGCCTTTAATTATGTCCTCGGGGATCCGCTCTTCGGTGTCAATTTCCCTCACCCTGGGGGCTATGACCTTCTGAGCGAAATCTCTCACGGTATTACGCCAGAGTTTCTCTTCTTCGCTCCAGCTGAAATCCATGGCTTTGCCTCCTTCTTAAGTTTTGTTAATATCCAGAGAGCGAGATGAAGGTCCATCGTAAAGTATGTCCTCCTCCGGTATTGTTCGGAAAGGTTTTTCCCTTGTGGCTTCTTCATATACATGAGCTACAAGACCCAGGGTCCTGGAAATGAGGAAAAAGGCCGAAGCTACACAGGGGTCAAAGCCCAGCTCCAGCACCAGAGCCGCTATAACTCCATCCACGTTTATGTTGATGGGTTTGCCCGTTTCTTCCTGGAGGATTCTCTCCACCTCAAAAGCTAAATCAACATAACTTCCAGCAAAACCCAGCTCCCCAGCCTTCCGGAGCAAAGCCTTAATGCGGGGGTCAGCGGTGTGGATAGGATGGCCGTAGCCGGGGATTCGTTCACCCCGGGAAAGTTTTTCCCTGATTAGCCTTTGGGCTTCCTCCTGGGGCGAGCCAGATTCAGCGATAGATTTGAGGAGGAGAGCACAATCTTCAATAGCTCCTCCATGGTATTTCCCTATGGCCAATATTCCTGCGGCTACGGCCTGGGGAAGAGGGACGCCGCTGGAAGCAGCAAATCTGGCCGCATTTACCGAAGGGGCTAAAAAACCATGGTCACAGCAGGAAACCAGAATCGCTTCTATCAATTTCCCTTCGTTGCGCTTTGGAACCTCCCCTTTGATAAGAAGGTAAAAGGTATCGCCGAAGGAAAGCCTGTCAATTATTTCCTCTATAGCGTAGCCCCGAATGCGGATAACATTGGGTTCAAAGTAGGTTATGGAGGTTCGCCAGTAAGGGCGTTTAGAAGCCATAGGCCTTTCCCCTTGCAAAGGTTTAGGAACGTGTAAGATTATATCACAGGGAAAGGCTAAAGCCAAACAGCGCATGCTTGCCTCCCGGGGATATTTGTCAACCATATGGCTCTCAGCTATAATGAATTTAAAACCGGGTGGAGGGGGAGAAGTGGCCAGGGATATAAGGATTGAAGAGGCCCCTAAGTTTGTAGGCGAAGAGGTCAGGATAAAAGGGTGGCTTTACGGCAAGGTGGATAAGGGCAAAATTCAATTCCTCCAGATAAGGGATGGAACAGGCATAATCCAGGCCGTCGTTTTCCACAAGAATGTTTCCCCGGAAGCTTTTGAGGCTGCCCACCGCCTGGGGCAGGAATCATCCCTTATCGTTGAAGGCACCTTGAAGGCCGAACCTAAAGCCCCGGGGATCCCCGGCGGATACGAAGTGGAAGCAAAAGATTTAAAGGTGCTTCAATTTGTCCAGGATTACCCTATAACACCCAAGGAACACGGGATAGAATTTTTAATGGACCACCGGCACCTCTGGCTTCGCTCCACCCGCCAATGGGCTATAATGCGTATAAGAGCTACGGTTATTAAAGCCATAAGGGATTGGCTTGATTCCCACGGCTTCATAAACATTGACGCCCCCATTCTAACTCCAGCCGCGTGCGAAGGCACTACAACGCTCTTTGAAACCGATTACTTCGGGCAGCCGGCTTACCTCAGCCAGAGCGGCCAGCTTTATAACGAAGCAACTATAATGGCCTTCGGCAAAGTTTATTGCTTCGGTCCCACCTTCAGGGCTGAAAAATCCCGAACCCGCCGCCACTTGATGGAGTTCTGGATGGTGGAGCCGGAGATGGCCTTCGCTGACTTGGAAGATTGCATGCGGGTGGAAGAAGAGCTTGTAACCTATGTGGTCCAGACAGTCCTGAGAGAAAGGTCTAACGAACTCAAAGTGCTGGAAAGAGACACCTCACCTTTGGAAAAAGTGGAACCGCCTTTCCCCCGCATATCCTACGATGAAGCCCTGGAAATCCTGAAAGAGGCTGGAGAACCTCTGGAGTGGGGTGAGGATTTCGGCGCCCCTCACGAGACCATCATCTCCATGCGGTTTGAGAAGCCTGTTTTTGTCCACCATTACCCCACCAGGGCCAAAGCTTTCTACATGGAGCCGGAGCCTGACCGCCCCGAAGTATGCCGCTCAGTGGACCTTCTTGCCCCTGAAGGTTACGGGGAGATAATCGGAGGTGGGCAGAGGATTTCAGACCTCCAGCTTCTGGAGCAACGCATAAAGGAGCACAACCTGCCAAGGGAAGCCTATCAGTGGTATATTGACCTGCGGAAGTTTGGTTCAGTCCCCCACTCAGGCTTTGGGTTAGGCGTGGAGCGGACGGTGGCCTGGATATGCGGGTTGCAGCACATCCGGGAAACCATACCTTTCCCGAGGACTCTGGGAAAGATTTACCCCTGATTAAAGGGAGGATTTAGTGCGTGCTTTCATAACAGGCATAGGGGGGTTTGCCGGGAGCCACCTGGCAGAATTCTTGCTGGAAAACACCGACTGGGAAATATCAGGGCTCATCCACCGTTCCCCCGAGAATGTAACCCACATTAAGGACAGGATCAACCTCTTCCAGGGCGATCTGGGAAATTACCAGAATGTGGAAGAAATACTGGCCCGGATTCGTCCCCACTTCATTTTCCACCTGGCAGCCATGGCTTTTGTCCCCGATTCCTGGAGGGATCCCTGGAGAGTATTTGAAAACAATGTCCGGGGGCAGCTTAACATCCTGCAAGCAGTGGTGAACCTTAAGCTTGATTCCCGCATTCTGGTAGTGGGCTCCAATGAAGAGTATGGAGCAGTGCGAGAAGAGGATTTGCCCATTCGGGAGGATGCTCCTTTACGCCCCAATAACCCCTATGGTGTAAGCAAAATAGCGCAGGATTTTCTGGGCCTTCAGTTTCACATCTCTTACGGCCTTTATGTGGTCCGGGTTCGGCCTTTCAACCACACTGGGCCACGCCAGAAGCCTGATTTTGTGATCCCGGCCTTCGCCAGGCAACTGGCCGAGGCCGAAGCCGGATTACGTCCCCCGGTCATAAAAGTTGGTAACCTCTCCCCTAAGCGCGATTTCACCGATGTCCGGGACGTGGTCAGGGCTTATTACCTGGCCATTACAAAGGGCAAACCCGGAGAAGTCTACAACGTAGGCTCCGGGAAAGCTTACTCTATAAGGGACGTGTTGGAGATGCTTCTAAAGATGTGCCCAGTGGAAATCAAGGTGGAACAAGACCCGGCTCTCATGCGCCCCAGTGATGTCCCCATAACCCTGTGCGATTACTCAAAGCTGCGCCGCGACACCGGTTGGGAACCATCCATACCCTTTGAAAAGACTCTAAGGGATGTGATGGATTACTGGAGGAAAAAAGTCAAGGAGGAAAGATGAGTCCTTACAAACGACCACCGGAAGTTTCCGCACTTCCCCCGGAGGAGTTTGTTCCGGTAATTGTCAAATATAGCTCAGCTTCCCTGATGGCTGCGGGCCTTGTGGAGGGGCTCGCCCTCAGCCCGGAGGCCCTCGCCCGTTTCGCCGAGGAAATCCTCAAGCCATGGCGCGAGGCAATTCTTCGCCATTTCCGTCTGATCCCTGCTACTGCCCTTAAATTAAGAGTTCAGGAACTTAAAGCTCTGGAGGAAGATCCGAGGGTGGAAGCTGTCTGGGTTGATAAACCCGTGTATGCCCTGCTGGATGTATCCGTCCCCCTCATAAGAGCTCCTTTGGTTTGGGAAAGAGGGTTTACAGGTAAAGGGGTAAAAGTAGCAGTGGTGGATACCGGGATTGACCCTCAGCACCCTGACTTCGCCGGGAGAATCCTGGCTTTGACCAGCTTTGTGGGAGGAAATGGTGAGGACGACCACGGCCATGGAACCCACGTAGCCGGGATAATTGCTGGAAGCGGGGAGGCTTCTGGCGGTAAATACCGCGGAGTAGCCCCCGAAGCCCTGATCCTGAGCGCTAAAGTCCTGAAAGCTGATGGCTCCGGGATGATGAGCGATGTCATGGCCGGAATAGAATGGGCAGTAGAGCAAGGGGCCAAGATAATAAATCTTTCCCTTGGCTCTCCTGGCCCCTGTGATGGGACTGATGCCCTCTCGGTCATGTGTGATGCTGCTGTCAAGGCAGGGGTTGTGGTATGTGCCGCTGCTGGGAACGATGGGCCACATCCGGGCACCGTTGGAAGCCCGGGGTGCGCCCGGGAAGTTATCACGGTGGGAGCCTCCAACGATAACGACCAAGTGGCTCCTTTCTCTTCCCGTGGCCCCACCGCCGATGGCCGAACTAAACCCGATATCCTTTTCCCTGGCGTTGGGATTGTGTCCTGCCGCGCTTCAGGAACTTCCATGGGCAATCCTCTGGACAATTTTTACACTTCAGCCAGCGGAACCAGCATGGCAACTCCCCACGCATCGGGGGTGGCTGCTCTCCTGCTTCAGGCCTATCCAGACCTGACTCCAGCTCAGATCAAGGCCAAGATGATGAACTCCGCCCTGAACCTTAACCTTGACCCCAACACTCAGGGAGCAGGGCGAGGGGATGCCTTTGGCGCTTTGGAAATAGAGGCCCCTCAGCCTCCTGCCAAGCCCAAAGGCTGCCTTTACTTCCTTGGAACTTTCTTCAAGAGAGGCTGAATGGTAAAAAAGTTCTTATCCTCCATCCTCTTTAGCTTCGTCCTGGTTCTGTTGCTGTTCAAATTAATGGAGGCCGAGCCTTCCACAATTCCCGGAAGGATTGTGGTAAAGCTTCGCCCCGGCGTTTCCGGGCTTTCTTTTAAAGCCCTCCTGAGCCACGAAGTTGCGGTCATAAGCGAAATACCCCAGCTCAGGGTCAAAGTGCTTTCTGTCCCTATTGGTAAAGAGAAAGCATGGCTTGATCGCCTTAGAGCAAGCCCTCTTATAGAATATGCCGAGCCTGCCAGGCCCGTAAAAGCCCTCTTTACCCCTAATGACCCTTACTGGATTTATCAGTGGAACATGCGCTTGATCGGGGCCCCTCAGGCCTGGGATATTACCACGGGAACATCAGCCATAACGGTGGCCATAATAGATACCGGGGTTGACCTTGACCACCCAGAATTCTCTGGCAGGATTGTCCAGGGCTGGGATTTTGTCAACAATGACCCTTACCCCGATGATGACCACTGGCATGGCACCCACGTGGCAGGAATAGCCGGGGCACAAGGGAACAACAACCAGGGGATCGCCGGTATTGCCTGGAATGTGAAAATAATGCCCCTGAAAGTGTTAGATTCACAAGGCCATGGATATGATTACTCTCTCGCCAGCGCCATTGTTCACGCTGCCGATAATGGGGCAAAGATTCTAAATATGAGTCTCGGGGGTGAATATTCCTCCCAGGTCCTGGCTGAGGCGGTGGATTATGCTTACCGCAAAGGCTGCATTCTTGTCGCCGCTGCTGGGAACGATGGTGTAAACAAAGTCCTTTACCCCGCTGCTTACACCCAGGTTATAGCTGTTTCCGCTGTAAATTATTACTCTGGTGTAACCTACTATTCAAACTATGGGCCAGAGATAGAGGTGGCCGCCCCAGGAGGGGATGATTATGGACGTATTCTAAGCACTGTGCCTGATAAAAATTACGCTTATGGCATAGGGACTTCAATGGCTGCCCCTCATGTGGCAGGGTTGGCGGCCCTTATCTGGTCTGTAAACCCAAGCCTTACAGCGGCTCAGGTCCGCTACTGCATAACTTCCACGGCAGTGGACCTTGGCCCTCCCGGGCG
>CAZZMI010000047.1:0-16625 GCA_964655275.1 uncultured Anaerolineae bacterium
CCCCCACACCCTCCAGCCCTGCTTTTTTCCCTTCTCCGACCCCTCCTTCTCTGCGGCCACTGAGAACTTCTATTTCCTTCATTAGCCTTGTGATCATAACTTTGGGGGTGATAGCCCTATTTTTAATCCTGGTTATCGTGCTCTCGGTAGCCCGTAGAAAAAGAAAGCCTTCTGGAAAGCAAGAAGCTCAGCCCAAGAGGGAAGGGTGAACGAAAACCATCTCGCCTCCGATTACCGTTCCCAGAACTTCAATGGTGGGAATTCTTTCAGGAGAAGTGCGGAATATATCTTCCGACAGGATGGATAGATCGGCCAGCATGGCAGGAGCGAGAGTTCCGCGGATTCTTTCCTCCCCCGAGGCAAAAGCATTGCCCCAGGTGTAAGCTTTTATTGCTTCTTCCACTTTAAGGCGTTGCTCCGGGAACCATCCTTCCGGCCCTGGGGAGCCATCCAGGCGTCGCCTGGTCACGGCCGCATGGATGCCCAGCAATGGGTCAGGTGGCTCCACCGGGCAATCGGAGCCAAAAGCCAGAACTGTCCCCGCCTCTAACAAGCTCCGCCAGGCATAAGCCCAGCGGCAACGTTCCCTGCCCCAATAGCGCTCGGCCATTTCCATATCGGAGGTGGCGTGGATGGGTTGCATGGAGGCTACAACCCCAAGCTTCGCTAACCGGGGTAAATCTTCAGGGGTAAGGAGCTGAACATGTTCAATCCGGTGACGGAGGGGCGGGGCTTTTTCCAACACCTCCAGCACAACCCGATTGGCCCGGTCACCTATGGCGTGGATAGCCACCGAAAGGCCAGCTTTTCCGGCTTTGAGGACGAGTTCCTCAAGCTCTTCTTTGGTTAGAGTAAGGATTCCAAGGTTCCAAGGCTCTTCCAGGTAAGGTTCCAGCATGGCGGCTGTCCGGGAGCCAAGGGAGCCATCGGCAAAGATTTTGACTCCTCCGATGCGGAGGTATTCATCCCCAAAGCCGCTTTTTATCCCCAGCTTTACAGCTGCTTCCAGATTTTCAGCCGGGATGTGGTGAAGGATGCGCATTTTGAGCTTGCCCTGATTTTTCATCTCCTGAAGCAGGGCCAGCGCCCTTTCATCCTCGCAATTGTGCAGCCCTACCAGCCCTTTGCGGACCAAGGTCTCCATAGCCTCTTCAACTGCTTGCTGGAGAAGCGGAGAAGAAGGAGCTTCTACTACCCGCCGGACCATATCCACTGCTTTCTCCTTAAGGATCCCGGTGGGCTGGCCAAACTGGTCCCTCTCAATAACTCCGCCGGGTGGGTCGGGGGTAAAAGATGTTATCCCTAACTCTTTAAGGGCAAGGGAGTTAAGCCAAATGGTGTGACCATCTTTACTGTAGAGGGCTACAGGGTTGTCGGGTGCAACCTGGTCCAGGTCGCTTCGGGTTGGGAAAGAAGGGTCAGGCCAGAGATTCCTATCCCATCCTCCACCCGTTATCCACTGACCTGGTGGGGTGGATAAGGCTTTAGCCTTCACTTTTTCCAAGACTTTTTCCTTTGATTCCAGGCCCGATAAATCCAGGCTTATGAGGCGCATGGCGTAGCTTAGAAGGTGGAAGTGGCCATCCACAAGGCCTGGAATGACGGTGGCCCCTTTGAGGTTAAAGGCTCTGCCTTCTGGGCTGAGAAGGGGGAGGATCTCATGGTCTGATCCCACTTTCAGCACTCTCCCGGCTCTTACGGCGATAGCCTGGGCTGGCGAGGGGTTTACCATATCGTAAACGACACCATTATAGAAGACGAGGTCTGCCTCCATAGTTCCTCCGCATCATATGAAGGGCCTGGGTCAGCGGGTCTGCAACGCGGTTTACCATGGTTCCCCCTAAAGGCGAGCTTTAAGGGCTGAAAGGCAACGGGAGCAGAATTCTGCCTTTTTTATATCCGTGTCCTGCAGGGAATTGGAGAAATGCATCACGCATAGAGGATCAGGGCAGTGGGAGAGCCCCCACGTATGGCCTAACTCATGCACAGCTTCCTTTAAGGCTCGCTCCAGCAAAAGCCTTTTATCCTCTGGTAAACCGTAGAAGCTCTGACGCAGCCTGGCCAGGGATATTACCGCTTCCCTGCCGCCAAGCCTTGCCTGACCAAAGACGAAGTTGAGGCCTCGCGTGTAAAGGTCAACCTCAGTAACCCCTAAGATTTTTATTGCCCCCTTAGATTCAAGCTTGCCAAGTTCCTCAAGGAAAGAATCAGAAAGGTACTGGTTGCGGTATGGGTTGAAAGCACCGGTCGGAACAGGCTCCGAAGGCAAGACTTCGCACTCTTTACCGAAAGTTCCCCTTAAAGCCTCCATCAGGTGTTCAAGAACTTTTTGGTCTACCTGTCCAAAGGGCACAATGGCTATCTTCATTTTGTCCCATCTACCTCCTGAAGTGCTCTGAGGAGCTCCATTTCCTCGGGAGAAGGATCCCATGGGGGGAGCTCCAGTGCAGGCTGGTGCCTGAGGATCAATTCCACCGTTAAGGGGCTACAGCCGAGCTTCCGGGCCATTTCAGCCCCCAGGACTGGATGATAGTAATGTACGTAGAAGGGATAACGCCAGCCGTTGGGGACTGCGAGCCATTTAAGGGCTCTGGGGAAAACGGCCCTGATCAGCACAATTGCTACCCTGTGCCACAGGCGGATTTCCCCTTCTGCCTTGCCAATATCGTGGAGAAGGGCGGCTTTTAAAAGTTCGGGATGAGTTTTCCCTGCCCGCACAAGGGTGTAATAAACATCAAGGCTATGGCGCTGGTCGGCTGGGGGCATGCGGGAAAAAGCTCCTAATTCCTCGGGAGTCAAATTTTCCTTTAAAACCCGGAAATCTTCTTCTCTTAGGTGGGCCGAGAGGGCTTGTAAGAATTGCCAGACCCGATATATAGCCTGCCTGATAATCTTGACCATGGAACGACCTCACCGAAGCAGCAGCGAAGTGATGAGCCGGAAAGGTGGCCCCAGTATGCTTCCCAAAACATTTATGGGCAGGATGTAATCAATGGCTAATAGGGCAAAGAGGATTAGAGGACCATGGGTTTCCAGCCTGGCAAGCTGGCGGAAGAGGTTATAAGCCGTGCGTCCCCGGAATGACCCTACGATGCCCATTAGGACGTCAAAGCCATCCAGAGGGGGTAAAGGCAGCAGGTTAAATAAGGCCAAGCCCACATTGGCAAAAACTCCGGCTACAAAGAAAGAGGCAAGGCGTGGGTAGGTGGAAAAACGCCAGAGCAGAGCCAGGACAAGAGCCAGCAGCAAGTTAGAGAGGGGTCCTGCCAGGGCAATAAGGCCCATCCCTGTAACCACAGGGAGTTTTCGGATGTTGCGCGGGTTTACAGGCACAGGTTTACCCCAACCAATTCCAAAGCCGTAAACTAAGGAAACCAAAAACATAATAGTGCCCAGGGGGTCAAGGTGAGCCATGGGGTTAAGGGTAAGCCTGCCTATATAACGAGCTGTTGGGTCGCCAAGCCTGTCGGCAGCCCAGGCATGGGCGAACTCGTGGATAGTAATGCCCAGAAGGAGGAAGAAAAGTAACCCTATTATGTTTTCCATGGCGCTTCAACCTCCTGGCCTAATTTTAAAACTTTAACTCCATTTTGGCAATTCATCCCTGATGAGGACTAAAGTGCTGCCATGCTTTGGCCAGCGGAAAAGTTGCTATTTTGTAACGTAGCTTATATAATTAAGCCACTCCGCACAGCATAGGAGGCTTAATGAGCCTGGCAAAGAAAACGCTGTTTATAATTGTTGCCTTGTTGGCTTTCCAGCTTTTAGCCTTTAACTTCCTGTCAAGGGCCTTTTTCTTCCGGAATTTCACCCATTTAGAAGAGCAATATGCAAGAATGAACTTGGAACGAGCTCAGGGTTTTATAGAAAGCTTAGAGCAAAACTTCTTAGCCTTGGTTGAAGACTGGGCGGCCTGGGATGATACATATTACTTCATCCAGGAACCCACAGAAGAATACATCAACTCAAACCTGGTGGACGAGACCTTTGAGGGGCTCCAATTAAACCTTATGCTTTTCGTGAACTCCTCTGGCGAGCTCGTCCTTGGAAAAGCCTATGACCTTTCTAAGCACCAGGAAGTTCCCCTGCCTGAAGGATGGGAAGATTATTTCCATCCCGGAAGCCCTCTCTTTTCTCACCCAAGCCCCACAGAGGGTAAAGCAGGCATCATTATCCTGCCATCGGGTCCTATGTTCATAGCTGCCCATCCTATAGTCACAAGCCGGGAAGAAGGACCCATAATGGGCACCCTTGTAATGGGCTATTACCTCAACCAAGCCTGGACTGAAAGGCTTTCACGTATAGTCAATTACCCTGTTTCCCTTTCCACCCCCAGCGACCCCCAAATTCCCCCTGAAATTGCAAGGGGGGAAACCTTTGCCATCCGCACTCCGGATTCCAAAACCCTTGAAGCTTTTGCCCTCCTTACGGATATATTCGGTAAGCCAGCGCTGGTGCTTAAAGTAACCATGCCCAAAGCGCTTTACCGCCAAGGCCAGAGTTTATTTTCCCAATTCTCCTTTCTTATCTTCTTAATAGGCGCAATATTCGGCGGCACGATCCTTCTTTTCCTGCGGCAACATTTACTATCCCGCCTATCCAGACTTTCGGAAGGACTCAAGGCCATTGCCACATCCGGCAATATCTCAGCCAGGCTTGCGGTGGAAGGGAAAGACGAATTAGCGGAATTGGGAAAGAGGATCAACGACCTTTTAATTTCCCTTGAGGAAAGCCACAGGGCATTAGAGGAACGGGAGAAATGGTATCGCCTCTTGATTAATTCCATAACTGATGGGCTGTGGGTAGTGGACCGCGATCTGAAGCTTCGGCAGGTTAATGAGACCGGGGCACGGCTCCTGGGCCTGGAAGCTGAAAAGCTTTTAGGGAAAAACCTTGAGGAATGCCTTGAAGAGCCAGCCCTCTCCGATTTCCGGGAGGCCTTTAATCAGGCTGTTGAAAGAAAAACGATTCAAACTATTTCCATATTATGCCCTACCCCGGAAGGGGAGAAAGTCCTTGAAGTTCGGTTTTACACACTACCACCCGAAGAACTGGAACAAAAGGGAGGAGCTCTCTGCATAGTTAGGGACATTACCGAGCTAAGGCAAATGGAACGCTTTTACCTAAGAGCCCAGAAGATGGAGGCAGCAGGACGATTAGCGTTAGCCATAGCCCACGATTTCAACAATTTCCTCACCCCGATATTAGTAAGCACTGAACTGCTCTTATCAGGAGCTCTCACACTTTCAGAAGCAAAGACCTTATTGGAAGAAATCCGGAAAGCCTGTGAGAAAGCCTCCGCTCTGGTAAAGCAGCTTTTGCTCTTTGGCCGAACAAAACCTTTAGCCCCTGAAATTCTTGACCTAAACACTATAATCCTGGAAATGAAGGAATTGATTGTCCGAACTATAGGGCGCGATGTAGAACTTGTGCTGGACCTTGCTCCAGGCCTCCATCCGATTAAAGCCAACAAAGGCCATATTGAGCAGGTTATAATTAATTTAGTGATGAATGCAAAAGATGCAATGCCCGCTGGTGGGCAATTGTTCATAAAAACGGAAAACGTCCAATTTAAGGAAGAAACCCTGACTCACCCTGAAGCCTATCTGGGAGAATTTGTCTGCTTGACTGTAAAAGATACAGGGGTTGGTATAAGCCCGGAGGTGATGGAACACATTTTTGACCCCTTCTTCACCACCAAAGAACCCGGGATAGGGACCGGGTTGGGGTTAAGCGTTGTTTACAGCATTGTTAAACAGCTCAAGGGGTGGATAGAAGTAAAAAGCAAGCCAGGGGAAGGAGCCACCTTCTCCCTCTATTTCCCAGCCTCAGAATCATAGGAGGGGAAATTTGTGGTTATAACGCTCCTAACGGACTTTGGCTTTGCGGATAACTTTGTAGGAGTTATGAAAGGTGTGATCCTGTCCATAAACCCGGAAGCCACTATTGTGGACATAACCCATGAAGTTCCTCCTCAGGATGTCCTGACGGCTGCTTTCCTCCTGGAAACTTCCTGGCCTTATTTCCCTTCAGGCTCAATTCACGTAGCGGTAGTGGACCCAGGGGTGGGCACTGCTCGGAGGGCCATCGCTGTAGAAACCCCCCGCGCCATTTTCTTAGCACCGGATAACGGCCTTTTAACTCCCATCATCAAAGGGGGGAAGGTTAAAAAAATAATTTCCCTTACAAATCCGCGCTATTGGCTCCCTGATCTCAGCTACACTTTCCATGGTAGGGATGTTTTTGCCCCGGTGGCGGCTTACCTTTCTCTTGGAGTTCCCTTAGAAGAGATGGGGACGCCAATAGAAGACCCTGTTCTTTTGGAATGGCCTTGCCCCTCAAAGCTCCCCGATGGAACCATTGTGGGCCACATCCTTCACATAGACCGCTTCGGAAACTTGATAACTAACCTGAAACCTGAGGATTTAAGAGAAGGGGTGGTCATAAAAGTAGCTGGCCATGAAATTCATGGCTTAAAGAAGACCTTTGCCGATGTGGGTGTAGGTGAGCCTGTAGCATATATAGGAAGCTCAGGCTACCTGGAGATCGCTATCCGGCAGGGGAATGCAGCCCATACCTTCAAACTCCGCCGGGGCGACAAGATTTACGTGGAGGGGCGAGGCAATGGGTAAATTTATCATTGAAGGGGGAGTGCCTCTTGAAGGCGAAATCACCCCGAGCGGGAACAAAAATGCTGCTCTTCCGCTTCTGGCCGCTTCTCTTCTCACCGATGAACCTTTGGTCCTCAAAAATCTGCCTTTTATAGGTGATGTCCAGACCATGCTGGCCCTTCTGGAGGATCTGGGGGTGGAGATAAGTTTCACCGGGGAAAGGGAAGTTACCCTGAGAGCCCGCAATATCAGGAAAACTTCTCTGAGGGAGGACCTTTGCCGTCAAATAAGGGCCTCAATTCTCCTGGCAGGCCCAATGCTGGCTCGGTGTGGCAAGGTTAAGCTCGGCCCACCGGGAGGGGATGTGATTGGGCGCAGAAGGCTTGATACTCATTTCCTGGCCTTTCAGGCCATGGGTGCTGAGGTGGATGTGGATGCCAGATATTACATTAGCTCCTCCGGACTTCACGGTGCCGATATCCTCCTGGATGAAGCCAGCGTTACAGGCACAGAGAATGCCCTAATGGCCGCGGTTTTGGCCAAAGGGACCACCATAATCCGCAATGCTGCATCCGAACCTCACGTTCAGGATCTTGCTCGCTGTCTGAACCAGATGGGGGCCAGGATTTCAGGCATAGGGTCCAACGTGTTAGTGGTAGAGGGAGTGGATAAGCTTCACGGGACAACCTTTGAAATCCCCTCTGATCACATTGAAGTGGGTAGCTTCATCGGCCTTGCAGCTGCCACCGGTGGCCAGATCCTCATAAGAAGGGCTGTTCCCGAAAACATGCGGATGGCCCTTGCGGTCTTTGAAAAGCTTGGGGTGAGGGTGGAAATAAAGGGGGAAGACATCTTAGTGCCGGCAGGTCAAGAAATGATAGTGAAGGAAGAAATGGATGGGGCAATACCCAAGATAGAAGATGGGCCGTGGCCGGCTTTCCCTGCTGACCTCATGAGCATCGCCATAGTTACAGCCACGCAGTCCCGCGGCACGGTCCTTTTCTTTGAGAAGATGTTTGAAAGCAGGTTGTTCTTTGTGGATAAGCTCATTGCTATGGGAGCCAAGATAATCCTGTGTGACCCCCATCGGGCGGTGGTAGTAGGGCCATCAAAGCTCAGGGGGGAACAGGTCTCAAGCCCGGACATAAGGGCGGGGATGGCATTAATAATAGCTGCCCTTTGTGCTAAAGGACAAAGCGAAATACTGAACATTGAGCAGGTTGACCGCGGTTATGAGAATATAGATGAAAAACTCCGAAGCCTTGGGGCCAGGATAGAAAGGATAAACTCTTCCCCAGGGGCCTAAAGAGTATCAGCCGAGGTGGGTAAGAGGGGTATGCCAATAAAATTAAAAACACCTTACCCTTCTTGACAGGAACGCCTTTTTTGTATATACTTCTCCTCCGGATGAAAACTACGGGGAGCTGAAGCTTGCCCTGGAATGACGAACCTCGGTGAACTTAGGCCGAAAAAATTGAAATTCCCCTGGCAGTTGTGGTAAAGTAACATTAATGGATTTGTTTTCCTTTTTCCTGTGCCTGCGGGGTTAAAGGGGAAAAGGGTGGAATTTTATCAAAGTGGCCGAGGTATAAACTTTCAGGACCTGCAAAAAGGAGTGCTAAAAATGAGCATGGAAGAAATTTTGAAAGTTTCAGAGCTTTTCTCCGATTTGCCCCAGGAAATCCTGAGGGAAGTAGCCAAAATATCCCAGCAAGAAAAATATTCTCATGGCACGACCATTTTCTTGGAGAAAGAAGAAGCCCGTAATTTTTACATCCTTGAAGAGGGCTCTGTTTCCATACGTATCCAGCCTGCGGGAACCGATAAGGTCATAACCGTTGCAGTTATTAAAGAAAAAGGTCAGATTTTTGGCTGGTCTGCCCTGGTGGAACCATTCTCTTACACTGCGTCCGCTTTCTGCCTTGAGGATACAAAAGCTCTGGTCATACCTGGTAAAGAGTTTATAGCTTTGCTGGAAAGCAAGCCCGAAATTGGACTTAAAGTAATGAGGAGGCTGGCAAGTGTAATAGGAAATAGGCTTAGAGCTACTCAGGAACAACTTGTCAGCGCTTTCCGACCAGGCGTAATAAGCCATGGATAAATGAAAAGACAAAACTTCAAGGAGGAGGTAAACATGGCCAGAGAACTGCTGGTTAAACGAGTTGAACCTGTTCCCCCCGATATAGTCATTTCTCAGTCCGCCCAACTTCGTCCTATTATAGAAGTAGCCGAAGAATATGGACTCACCGAAGACGACCTTGAGCTTTACGGTAAATACAAGGCCAAAGTCCGCCTGGAAGTCCTTGAACGCTTCAAGGACAGGCCAAACGGCAAGTACATTGACGTTACCGCCATAACCCCTACCCCCCTTGGTGAAGGCAAAACCGTAACCACCATAGGCCTTAGCCAGGCCCTTTATTACCTGGGTAAGAAAGTGTTCACCTGCATTCGTCAACCTTCCATGGGGCCCACCTTTAGCATTAAAGGAGGGGCAGCTGGTGGCGGCTATGCTCAAGTTGTACCGATGGAAGATTTTAACCTCCACCTTACAGGCGATATCCATGCAGTAGCCGCAGCCCATAATCTTCTGGCGGCCGCCATAGATGCCCGCATAATGCATGAAGACCGCCTCTCCGATGAACAGCTGGCTAAGATGGGCCTCAGGCGCCTTAACATTGACCCATATTCCATTACATGGCCCAGGGTCGTTGACGTTAACGACCGCGCCCTCCGCAAGATTATAATCGGTCTGGGTACAGAGGAAGATGGCCGGCCCAGAGAGGCAGGCTTTGATATAGCTGTAGCCTCAGAAGTCATGGCTATCCTGGCCCTGGCTAAAGACCTCAAAGACCTCAGGGAACGCCTGGGAAGAATTGTCATCGGAACCGATAAAAAAGGTAACCCCATTACAGCTGAAGATCTGGGCGTAGCCGGGGCCATGGCTGTAATCCTGAAAGATGCTATAAAGCCTAACCTTATGCAGACCCTACAGGGGAGCGCGGCTTTCGTCCATACGGGGCCTTTCGCTAACATCGCTCACGGCAATTCCTCCATCGTGGCAGATATGATCGCCCTGAAGCTGGTGGGAGAGGATGGCTTCGTGGTAACCGAATCAGGCTTTGGGGCTGACTGCGGCATGGAGAAATTCTTCAACATCAAATGCCGGGTTTCAGGCCTCATCCCCAACTGCGTAGTAATGGTGGCCAGCGTCAGGGCTCTCAAGATGCACGGCGGTGGCCCCAGGGTTGTACCAGGCAGGCCTCTTGACCCCGCCTATACCCAGGAGAACCTGGAACTTCTGGAGAAAGGCCTCTGCAACCTGGAAGCCAACATAAACATAGTGAAACTTTTCGGCGTCCCGGTGGTTGTAGCTATAAACCGCTTCCCCACCGATACTAAGGCAGAACTGGAGCTTGTAAAGAAAGCAGCTCTGGAATTCGGTGCCGAGGCCGCTTGCGTTTCCGAAGTCTGGGCGAAAGGCGGGGAAGGTGGGGTAGAACTTGCTGAGGCTGTAATTGCAGCTGCCAGCAAGCCCTCTCAGTTCCGTTTCCTCTATCCCCTGGATATCCCCATAAAGGACAAGATTGAAATCATCGCCACCAAAGTCTATGGGGCCGACGGGGTGGATTACAGCGCAGAGGCCGAGCGAAAGATCGCCCTTTACACCCAGCTGGGCTACGATAAATTCCCCATCTGCATGGCCAAAACCCACCTTTCCCTGAGCCACGACCCCAACTGGAAAGGCCGTCCCAAAGGCTTCCGGCTACCCATCCGCGACATAAGGGCCTCGGTGGGCGCTGGCTTCCTCTACCCCCTCTGTGGCGAGATGCGCACAATGCCGGGCCTCCCCAGCCGCCCAGCTTTCATGGATGTGGACATTGACCTGGAGACCGGGAAGGTAAAGGGTCTGTTCTAAAGAACGGAAGGGGGAGGCAGCTCATACTTGCCTCCCCCTTTAAAATAGAACTTGCACAAAATTGACAGAAATGGTATAATTTAAACCGGGAGGCGAGGGTCATGGAGAAGGTAACAATTGATTTGCCTGCAATGTATGCCGACCATCACGTGAAGAGGGTGAGGGAATTGCTTTTGAGCGTGGAAGGGGTCAAGGATGTTTACGCCAGTTCTATGCTCAGAAAGGTAATCGTCTCTTACGATAGCTCCAAGGTTGCCCCTGCTTTACTGGAATCTAAACTACGGGAAGCCGGGTATGAACCCGGGAAAGAACCCGACGTTCCAACCCCACCACGTCATATTGATGATACCTCGCCCTGGTTCAAAGTCATCAAGCGCATAACCCAGACCGACAGGCGCGATATTGAGATGGCTGGCGACTTCAGGAAGTACTAAACCACATTCTAAGGAGGTATAAAGCATGGGGGGAAATGGATACAAAAGCATAGATCCAGCCGCCCAGGAAATGCTTAAGATCGCTGAAGAAGAGGGTTATGAGACTGTATTTTCCAGGGCGGAAGAAATTAAACCCTGCCCTATAGGGAGGGATGGGGCTTGCTGCAAGCACTGCTTCATGGGCCCATGCCGTTTGGTAGGTAAGACTACCCGTGGGGTTTGCGGTGCTACCCTTGATACAGTAGTGGCTCGTAACCTGGCGAGGTCTATAGCTGCCGGTGCCGCTTCCCACGGGGACCACGGACGCGATATGGCCCTTACCCTTCTGGCTGCTGCTGAGGGTGAAGCCCCCGATTACCGGATAAGGGACCTCCAGAAACTTCTGGAAGTGGCTGACATCCTGGGTGTGCCTTACAGGGATCGCGATGAAAAAGAAATAGCAAGGGATGTGGCCCTTAAGATTCTGGCCGAGTTCGGCCAGCAGAAGGGGGAGCTTACTTACCTGAAGCGCGCACCCCTGCGCCGCCAGGAAATCTGGCGTAAATACGGGATCGCTCCCCGGGGAATTGACCGCGAAGTTGTGGACCTGCTGCACCGAACTCACATCGGAAACGACCAGGATGCCGAACACCTGCTCCTTGGAGCCATGCGGTGCGCCCTGGCCGACGGTTGGGGTGGCTCCATGTTCTCCACCGATATAACCGACATCCTTTTCGGTTCCCCAGCCCCTCTTAAAACCAAGGCCAACCTCGGAGCCCTAAAGGAAGATGAAGTCAACATTGTAGTTCATGGTCATGAACCCCTCTTCTCCGAAATGATGGTCTTGGCGGTCAATGACCCCGAACTCATTGAGTATGCTAAGTCCAAAGGAGCTAAAGGGATAAACCTTGCCGGAATTTGCTGCACTGCTAACGAAACCCTTATGCGCCAGGGCATCCCTACCGTCGGCAACTTCCTGAGCCAGGAGCTGGCCCTCCTTACAGGCGCTGTTGACCTTATGGCTGTGGACGTCCAGTGCATAATGCAGGCTCTCGCCCCACTGGCAGACCAATTCCACACCAAGTTTGTCACTACTTCGCCTAAGGTCAAGATCAAAGGGGCAATTCATGTTGAGTTTGATGAAAGCCGTGCTCTGGAAATCGCCAAGCAAATCGTTAAAATGGCCATTGACAACTTCCCCAACCGTGGCAAAGTTCGCATCCCCAAGCACGTTTCCGAAGTGGTGGCGGGGTTCTCTCACGAATACATAACCTACGCCCTTGGTGGTTACTACCGTGGTTCCTTCCGCCCCCTTAACGATGCTGTTATCCAGGGACGCATCCGTGGGGTAGCAGGAGTAGTTGGCTGCAATAACCCGCGCTCCACTCAGGACGCTGCCCACGAATACATCGTCAAAGAACTCATCAAAAACGATGTCCTGGTGGTTCAGACCGGGTGCGGAGCCATTGCTGCGGCCAAGTATGGGCTCATGCTTCCCGAAATGATGGAAGAGGTGGGCCCTGGCTTGCGGGAAATCTGCGAAGCCGTTGGAATCCCGCCAGTCCTCCACATGGGCTCCTGCGTGGATAACACCCGCATCCTTACTGTAGCCAGCCAGATGGCCACTGAGGGCGGTTTGGGAGAGGATATAGCTGACCTCCCGGCAGTGGGCATTGCCCCTGAATGGATGAGTGAGAAGGCCCTCGCTATCGGAACCTACTTTGCTGCCTCAGGCGTATACGTGATGTTCGGCGTTGGCTCGCCCATCAAGGCCAGCGAAGAGGTCCAGCGCATAATGAGTGAGGGCTGGGAAAAGACGGTAGGCGGCAAGCTGGAGTTCGTGGAGGATCCCGAGGAAATTGTCCGCCGGGCCCTTGAGCACATTGATAAGAAGCGAGCCGCCCTTGGCCTTGAAGAGTATAACCCCGCCAAGTTCGGAAAGAGCGGCGATCGCCTGATGCTGGAGTTCCTGAAGGCTCTGGAAGAGGGCAAGGAAGTAAGCCTCTATAGCGCCAGGAGCTTGGTGGGAGCTTAACGAAGATAGGGCCGGGATAGATGTTACTGTCCCGGCCCTTCCCTGGAAAAGAAGCTGAAGCTTCTTGAGGAGGTGGGAATCATGTCCCGATATATAGCTACGCGAGCGATAAGAGGAGCTAACTACATCGTCAACGAAGCGGAGAAGATGCTCCAGAAAGCCATCCAGGAGCTTGGCCCGGAGGCCAAAGTAGCCTTCCCCAACACTGCTTACTACCTCCCTGTAATCTACGGCCTCACTGGTATCCAGGTTACCAAATTGAAGGATTTGGAGAAAGTTCTGGAAATAGCCAAAAATTTATTGCATCCTATCCCTGAGGACAAGCATTGGCTCCCCTACCTTGGGGAGACCCTGGACTGTGGCGCTGCCACTCTGCTGGCGGAGGAAGCCATTGAAGGCATCCGCTTTGCTTATGGCCTTGAGCCCGAAAAGATCACATGGGGCGGGTATTACGTCCCCTCTGCCAGCTTCACCGCCCCCGACTTCATGAAGGGTGAGGAGGGGACTCGCCTCAATGGCCCAATTGATGACTCTCAGATGCGAGCGTGGGGAATTCAGCTGGTGGACGGACGAATGCCCGGGTTTGCGGCCATTGTAGGTTGTGCCAAATCCAATGAAGTGGCTGTCCAGCTCATAAGGGAACTCCAGCAACGCAACATCCTCATCTTCCTTTCCGGCAATGTCAATGGCCGCTCCATTATCCACCAGCTCATGGAAGAAGGGGTGGAGATGGGCTATGATACTTACATTGTCCCCTTCGGCACCGATACCATCTCGGCCATCTATGCCCTCGGCTTTGCTACCCGTTCTGCCTTAAGCTTCGGTGGCCTCAAGCCAGGCCAGGCTAAGGAAATCCTCCTGTACAACAAATACAGGGTCTTCGCCTTCGTCCTGGCCCTCGGCGAAGTGGATGACCTTAAGTATGCTACTGCGGCTGGCGCCATCAACTATGGTTTCCCGGTCATCGCCGACACAATTATTCCCCAGATCCTCCCCACCGGTGTGACCCAATACGAACATGTCATCTCCATGCCCTTTGATGACATTGAGGGTAAGGATGACCTGGAAAGGACCAGGAGGCTTGTAGAAAAATGCATTGAAGTCCGCGGGGTAAAGGTCAAGATAACACGCATTGATATCCCTGTGCCTTATGGCTCCGCCTTTGAGGGCGAGAGGGTGCGTCGCCAAGATATGAGGGTGGAATTTGGCGGCAAGGATTCCCGCTGCTTTGAGTACCTCTACATGAAACCCCTGGAAGAGGTAGAAGATGGCAAGATTGAAGTGATAGGGCCTGACTTTGACCAGGTGCCAGAGGGCGGGGCCATGGACATGGGCATCATCGTAGAGGTGGCTGGGCGCAAGATGCAAAAGGACTTTGAGCCCGTCCTGGAGCGCCAGATCCACTACTTCATAAACGGTGCTTCTGGAATCCAGCACATAGGCCAGAGGGATATCGCCTGGATCCGGATTTCCAAGAAAGCAGCCCAGGCTGGCTTCAAGCTTGAACACTTCGGCAAGATCCTCCATGCCCGTTTCCACTCCGATTTCGGTGCCATCGTGGACAAAGTCCAGGTCAAGATCATCACTGATAAAGACCTGATGCAGGAATGGCTCCAGAAAGCCCGCGAGGCCTACAACTTCCGCAACCGCCGCCTGGAGGAGATGACGGATGAGAGTGTGGAGGAATTCTACTCCTGCACCCTCTGCCAGAGCTTCGCCCCCAACCACGTCTGTGTCATAAGCCCGGAGCGCCTGGGCCTATGCGGTGCCTATAACTGGCTGGACTGCAAAGCTTCCCACCAGATCAATCCCACTGGACCTAACCAGCCCATCCCCAAGGGCAGAGTCTTGGACGAATGGAAAGGTTACTTTGAAGGCGTTAACCGCTTCGTCAAGCAGGCCTCCCACGGCACTGTCGATCAGGTAGCCATGTATTCCATAATGGAGAACCCCATGACAGCCTGCGGATGCTTTGAATGCATAATGATGGTGATACCCGAAGCCAATGGTTTCATGGTAGTAAGCCGCGAGGACCCATCCATGACCCCCGCCGGGATGACTTTCTCCACCCTCGCAGGTATGGCCGGTGGTGGCTTGCAGACCCCAGGCGTGATGGGCATAGGCAAATATTTCCTCCTTTCCAAGAAATTTATCAGGGCCGATGGTGGCTTCAAGCGCATTGTGTGGATGTCCAGCTTCCTCAAGGAGACCATGAAGGAAGAACTCCAGAAAGTCTGTGAGCGTGAGGGTGACCCCGACCTTCTGGACAAGATTGCTGATGAGAGGGTTGCCACCACAGTGGAGGAACTTTTGGCCTACCTTGAGGAGAAAGGCCACCCGGCCCTCACCATGCCACCGCTATTCTAAAGGGATCACTACAGGGGTGAAGACGGCGGGGCCGCCTGTCCCATCATGACAACGGCCTCGCCGTTATTTTAACCTCAAAGCAAGGAGGCAAAATGGGGAAGTTAGTTAAGGACATAATGCACAAGGGTGTAATATCCTGTGGCCCGGAAACACCCCTTCAAGAGGTAGTGAGGGTTATAGCCGATACCGACGTTCATGCCATTGTGGTTACTGACCCGGAAGGTTACATAAAGGGCATTATCTCCCACATGGACCTTCTCCCCCTTTACGGTCAGGACATTTCCGGTTACAAGGCTAAAGATGTAATGAAATCGCCTGTCATCTCTGTGCATCCCGATACACCGGTAGAGGAAGCAGCCAGGACAATGCTGGAAAACAAGATACACCGGGTAATAGTTACCGTAGAATCGGAGAAAGGCAGTGAACCCATTGGTGTCCTTTCCACTACCGATATCATAAGGGACATGCGTGGCCCTAAGTGGGTCTGGTATATGGGGTAAAATTTTGTGCGAGAGCATAGATTCTTTTCTGTCGATCCCCCGGGAATTTCCGGCGATTGGGGATCGACAGAAAAAACCGCAATTTTCCCGGTTTACTAAACTTGACAAAGGGTTAAAATAGGTGTATAATAAAACTGGGCTTAGCCCTGAACCCTTAACGCACAAGGCACTTTAACAATTGAATATCTCCTTGGTCGCAATCGCACCATAGTGGGATTAAAACCCATCCCCATGCTTTTAGGCGTGGGATTTTGGGCCAGTCGCAATCGCACCATAGTGGGATTAAAACTCAAGATGGGGGTGGAAAATGATGGCAATGAGCAATAGGTCGCAATCGCACCATAGTGGGATTAAAACCAATTTTTCTTGCGCTTCTTGTTGGCAAGCTGACACAGGTCGCAATCGCACCATAGTGGGATTAAAACGCTAGAGAACATAACGCAGCTTGCAAGAACTAAGTGTCGCAATCGCACCATAGTGGGATTAAAACGGTGCAGGATTCGGATGACAAAATCTTTTGTAGGACGTCGCAATCGCACCATAGTGGGATTAAAACCGGTCTTGCATCATGCGGAGTTAGTAAGAGCTTTAGAGTCGCAATCGCACCATAGTGGGATTAAAACCCTCCTCCTCTATTTATACAACTCACACACAGTTTGAGTCGCAATCGCACCATAGTGGGATTAAAACTCTGCTTTGACGTTGCTCCTGGCGCATGGGATTACACGTCGCAATCGCACCATAGTGGGATTAAAACAAGCGTGCACGCTATCTGGTTGTGAG
>CAZZMI010000048.1:0-16613 GCA_964655275.1 uncultured Anaerolineae bacterium
CGCCAGCGCTGGCAACCTGCCCACGAGGGGGGCCAAAAGCTAAGGTAAACCCTAAGCCCACGAAAGTGGTAACAGTGGGGAAATAAGGGTTAAAACCTTAAAAAAACGGAGGTGCGCAATGGAAGAAAAACCTAAATTCGAGCTAAGCGTTATGGATGGGTTGAAATTCGGGTGTGGCTTCTACATCGCCGGGTTCCTCTTCAGCATCGCTATGATGATCGTTGTTTTTGTTGTTTTAACCGCTTTAGGACTTTTGAGCGGTGGCCTCTTAGAGCTATTCCGGCGAGGATTTTAGCCTGTGAAAACCCAAAGCTACACCCACAAAGTCGGGCGGTTGGGGGAAGACCTGGCCGCCCGATATTTGCAAAGCCAGGGCTACATTATACTGGAGCGCAATTACCGGTGTCAGGAAGGAGAGATAGACCTGGTAGCAATGGATGGCTCGTGTCTGGCATTTGTGGAGGTGCGTACCCGTCGCTCCACTCGCTTTGGGACGCCGGAGGAATCCATTACCCTCAAGAAGAAGGCCAAGCTCCTTTCAGCTGCTCAATCCTATGTAGCTGAGAAGGGGTGGGAAGGTTTCTGGAGGATTGACTTGCTGGCTATTGAGGTTTCTCCTAAAGGGAGCATAAGGCGCATTAACCTGGTCAAAAATGCCGTGGAGGAGCAATAAACCCCTCATAGCTATTGTGGGCCCTACGGGGGTTGGAAAAACAGAGCTTGCTCTCTGCCTGGGGGAAAGGCTGCCCATTGAGGTCATTTCAGCTGATTCCCGCCAGGTTTACAGGTATATGGATATAGGGACAGCAAAGCCTTCCCTGGAGGAACGCCAGCGAGTTCCTCACCATATCATTGACGTGGTTGATCCGGATCAGACTTTTACCCTGGCTATGTTTCTGGAAATGGCCCGGGAAGCTTTTGAAGACATCACTTCCCGTGGAAAAATTCCCGTGCTGGTAGGAGGAACAGGTCAATATATATGGGCCTTCTTAGAAGGATGGGAGGTGCCACGTGTTCCCCCTTCTCCTGAACTGAGGGAGAAGCTCTTCCGGGAAGCGGAGGAAAAGGGGGCAGAAGCTCTTTTTGCCCGCCTTATAGAGCTTGACCCCGAGGCGGCCAATTTCGTGGACCCGCGGAACGTAAGGAGAGTGGTCAGAGCACTTGAGGTATGCCTTTTGACGGGAAAACCTTTCTCTCAGCTACGTCGCCGCAACCCTCCCCCATTCAGAACGCTTATACTGGGACTGACTCTACCCAGATCGGAGCTTTACAAGAGAGTTGACAAGAGAATTGAGCTAATGCTGGAAAAGGGCCTTGTAAAGGAGGTAGAAAAGCTTTTCAGCATGGGTTACTCTCTGAACCTGCCTTCAATGTCGGGGGTCGGTTATCTGGAAATATGGCGATACCTGCAGGGGGAATTAAGTATGGAGGAAGCAGTGGCTTTTATGAAGAAGCGCACAAGGAATTTTATCCGCCATCAGTACAACTGGTTCAGGTTGGATGACCCACGTATTCACTGGTTGGAGGCGAGGGAGGGGGCTTGTCAGGAAGCCTTTGAATTGATACAGGCTTTTTTGGAGGGATAAGGATGCTGAAAAGGTTCCGGGGCTTATTAATTTTCGCCCTTGCAATGGGTTTATCTTTCCTATTCGCCTCGGATATTAGTGCTCAGGCTCAGCCCCCCTCTGCCCCCATCTTGATCCCCGTTAGCATTCCGCGAGAGATCAAGCTTAATTCGCTGGCTGTTGATATAAAGTTAAACAGGGAGCCACTATATCTGGATTTTTCCTGCGCTTACCGGTTTGAAAACACCAGCAAGCTTGAATCTAAAAGCTTCTCCACTCAAGCCGTGTTCCCCGAAAAAGCTGAGAGACGAGCCCTGAGGTTGGGAGGGGAAGCTTCCGACCCAAACAAACCCACGGAAATAACCGTGGAACCAGGGTTAAAAGTATTGATAACTCTCCAGGCTTCAGTGCCTATCACCGGTTATCCTTTTTTAATTCTTTCTTACCCTTTGCCCAAGGATTTTGCCAGAAGCATTGATAGCATAAGGGTTACTGTTCACCTTCCTGCCCTTACAAGCTGGGATGAGCTAATTCAAGCCGAGCCCAGGAATTTTGAGTTTGATGGCTTCAGGCTTACCTGGCGCTGGATAAAGGAACCTTTTCCGCCCAAAATAGAGCTTTATTTAATAGCCCCCTCTCTCCAGGAGAAGCTCAGGGAGCTTAGAGGCAGAACTGATGCTTTTTCCCTTTACGAAATTGGAACCATTTATCGGACCCTGGCTATGGCTGTGGCTCCTGAAACAGAAATTTTTAAGCGGTTTTACAGGGAAGCCATTGCCTATCTGGAAAGGGCTCGCTCAATGGATCCATCTCTGTATCAGGTTTCTCTGGACCTAGCTGCCCTTTACTATTACAAATCTCTGGCTGATGAGGCCTTTGATCTTCCAGCTCTTACCTTGGCCGCCCAAGAGATGGAAAAGGCGATAAAGGCGGGAGCTCCGGAAAGAAACCTGGCCTGGACCCTCCAGAGCATTTACCTGAGCCTGAGTAGAGAACTACAGAAGGAAGGCTTTTACGAAGAAGCCATCGCTTATCTGGATAAAGCCAGAGTTCTGGCTGAAAGAGGCTATCCAGTTCCTGCGCGGGCAGAAGAGGTAAACCGACTTAAGCGGGAATCAAGCGCTCTTCTGGCCCTCAATTTCCTGGAGGAAGGAGAACCACAGAAAGCCATCGCCCTTATAAACGAAGTTTTTGGCTGGGATTTCTGGGAGGTCCTTGGGGTAAAACTTCCCCTTTGCCATTCGGCAAAAGCGCTGGTGAAATTAAAGCCCGGGGCTGGGGAGCTGGAATGCTCTTGTACTCCGGGGCTTCTATATAACCCTTCTGATCCCGACCTTACAGCTCTGCCAAATCCTGAAAGTAAGCGCATAGTTATTAAATTCAACTTCCCTCTGGGAACAGCTCATGCTCCCGAAAGGGAAGAACTGGCCAGCAGCTTGCCAGTCAGAAGCGATTTCGCTCTTTGCCTTGCTGCTCTTAGATCTTCAAAATTTGATTGGGATGAGCGGACTGAGTTCCTGGGAAAGCGGTATTACCTTAATGGTGAAGTGGATACTTCCGAAGCCTTGAAGCTTATGGAGTTTGAGTTAGCGGTTTTAAAAAAGAGGGAGAACCAGCTGGCTTCCGATAGAATTCTTGAGTCTGAAACTGTTCAAAGGCTCGCTCTAAAGCTCCTTGAAACAGGAATTCAGGAGCTGGAGGCTCTTGAAGCCAATTCTTCTCTGGAAATAGCGTTAGAAACGGTGGGAAGCGAACAAAGGTGGTTCATAAAGCCCGGGGGGAAAATTTCTTTCCAGAGGGAATTCCGGAAGCTCTACCCCTGGGTCAAACCTGTGGTCTTACTGCTTGCCCTTACAGCTTTAGCCCTTATGTTTGTCCTCCTCTGGAGGCTAAGGATGCTGGCTCAGAGCTGATCACCAGCCATCCCCTTTCCCTGGCAAAGGAGGCCAATTCTGGGTCAGGATATACAGCTACAGGGTTGCCTACCATCTCAAGAAGGGGGAGATCGTAAACGCTGTCGGTGTAAGCATAGCTCCGGGATAAATCTATGTCCGGGTGGGAAGCCAAAAAAGCCTTTACTTTTTGTGCTTTGCCTTCTCCAAAGCAAAGGGGGCCCTTTATCCTCCCGGTAAGTCGGCCGTTTTTAATTTCCAGCTCCGTTCCAATAGCTCCGTCGGCCCCGAGTTTGCTTCCCACAAACTTTATCAAGGGTTCAAAGGAGCCGGAAACAATGATCAATTTACGGCCTTTATCACGGTGTTCTTCCCAGATAGAAATGATTTCCGGTCGCAGGCGTGGCTTAACGTAATTCTCCCATAGCCAACGGTAAACTTCCTCAGCCTGGGCCGTAGTCAGGCCTTTAAGGGTCCAGGACATGTTTTTTGCCCACATTGTATAATAAACCTTGCGCTTAAGGATTCCGGCTTTGTAGAGGGGTAGAAGGGCAAGGTGAGTATAGAGGTATAGCCAGAGCATAACTTTATTGGTTCCGGTGGTGCGGTGATGCAGAGCTATTCCCTTCCAGGTGCTGCCCCGGAACAAAGTGCCGTCAAAGTCAAAGAAAGCTGCTTCCACAATTTTAATCTCCGTTTTTTAGTGCAAACTATGCAAGGTAGCAGGCCACGTAATGGCCTCCGCCCTTGTCCTCAAGAGGTGGATGCGGGCTATCCCTGCATATATTTGTAGCAATTAAGCATCTCTCAAGGAAGCGGCAAGTTGGCGGTGGATTTATGGGTTCAGTTATACTTCCTTTTATTTCCGGTATCGGCCGCTTGTACAAGGGATCGGGGATAGGAACGGCGGAGATGAGAGCACGGGTGTAGGGATGCAGTGGCCTCTGGAGCACTTCCTCTGTCTCTCCCATCTCTACAATTTTCCCAAGATACATCACCGCCAAACGGCTGGCCATATATCTGGCCACAGCCAGATCATGAGTTATGTAAAGGTAAGTTACACCGAGCCTCTCGGCCAGGTCCAGCATCAGGTACATTATTCCAGTGCGGATGGATACATCCAGCATTGAAGTAGGCTCATCGGCTACTACAAAGGAAGGTTCAATAATGAGGGCTCGGGCTATGGCTACCCTCTGTCTCTGGCCACCCGAAAGTTCATGGGGGAAGCGGAAGAGGAAGGAGGAAGGAGGTGTAAGGCCTACCAAGGCTAACATCTGCGCTACTCTCTCCTCCCTTTCCAGAACATCCCCTATGCCCTGGACCACAAGAGGTTCCGCCACAGTATCAAAAACTGTGAAACGCGGGTTAAGGGATTCGTAAGGGTCCTGGAAGATCATCTGCACTTTACGCCTGAATAGTTTGAGGCTTTCTCCTTTGAGGGTGGAAATATCCACCTCTTCCCCATTCATCTTCATGAGTATTTTTCCAGAAGTTGGCTCCAGCAGGCGCACCAGCAGTTTCCCGGTGGTTGTTTTGCCGGAACCGGATTCTCCCACAAGGCCAAGGCTTTCTCCCCGCTTGATAACGAAATTTATGTCATCAACAGCATGCACAAAGAGGCTTGCCTTTCTAAAAAGCCCCCGGGTAAGTGGGAAATGCTTGCGAAGGTTCTCAACACGCACAAGCGTCTCGCTCATATTTTACCCCTCCAGAGGATTCCAGCAAGCAGCCATATGGCCTGCACCATAGTCTTTTAACTCTGGCTCTTTCTCTTTACAAATGTCTGTGGCAAATTTGCAGCGAGGATGGAAACGACAGCCAGGCGGCGGGTTCAGGAGATCCGGAGGTTCTCCCGGTATAGTTACCAATTCCCTCTTGGGGCCTACAATGCTCGGGAAGGCTGACATTAGTCCGGCAGTGTAAGGGTGGATTGGGTGATGGAAAATCTCCGCCGCTCCAGCCAATTCCACAAGTTTGCCCCCATACATTATGCCTATACGGTGGCTTACCTCAGCAATAACGGCTATATCGTGGGAGATATAGATCATGGTAGTGCCGAGCTTTTCCTGAAGGCTCTTCATTTCCCGAAGGATGTTGTCCTGCACGATGACATCCAGAGCTGTGGTAGGTTCATCAGCGATAATGAGATCGGGGTCGCAAGCCAGAGCCATGGCAATGACTGCTCTTTGCCTCATTCCACCGCTATATTCATGGGGATACTGGTCCATAAGCTTAGGATCAAGGCCTACCAGGCGGAAAAGGTTTGCTACTTTTTCCCGTGCCTCTGAGTAGTTTATGTTTCCAAAATGGGTCTCCATAGCTTCTATGATTTGATCGCTGATCCTGTAAACGGGGTTGAGGGAGTTCATGGCTGCCTGGAAGATCATGGAGATACGGCGCCAGCGGAAGCGCCTCATTTCCTCTTCGTTCAAAGGGACGAGATCCGTGCCATCAAAGTAGATGTGTCCGCCTTTTATTATCGCATTTTCCGGCAGAAGTTTCATTATGCTTATTGCTAAAGAGGTTTTACCGCAGCCCGATTCACCCACAAGGCCCAGGGATTCCCCTTTGAAGATCTCCAGGTCCACATTGTCCACTGCAGAGACTTCACCAGCTTTTGTCAGGTAATGCATCGTGAAATTTTCTATCTTCAAGATGCTCTTGCTCACTTTTACCCCCTCAACTCAAAAGTTTCTGACGCATAAGAGCTGGCGGCAAGCTTCCGCATCCTAAGATTGAATCGTGCAATTCTTTCAGGGTTATGCCGGGCTTAAGTTTACGGTAGTCTGAAATTAGCTCAAGGATCAAAAGCTTGCCCATAAGGTAAGATTGGGGTTGGGTAGGCGTTTGGGTATACCGGCGTACCTCAGCAAGGGCATTGGCTGGTTCCAGCCGGCATTTTTCTACCAGGAAATTAACGCCTTCTTCTACCGTCATCCTGCCAGAATGCAGGGAGACGTCAAGGATAATGCGCGCTGCTCGCCAGAGTTGATCAGCGAGGCGTCCAAGCCTCTGGATTGGTTTGTCTATGAAGCCCATTTCTTCCATCATTTCCTCGCAATAGAAGGCCCACCCCTCAATGAACAAGGTGGCGATGAAAGAGCCAAGCCGCCTGGGCAAAGACTTTTGCCTGTTGGCCCAAACCAGCTGAAGATGATGGCCGGGATAAGCTTCATGTAAGGCTGTAACAGGTAGTTTGGCATAGTTATGGCCACGAAGCTTCTGCTCTTTTTCCTCAGGGGATGCATCAGGGTCTATTGGTGTTACGAAGAAAAGTCCTTCCTGTTTTTCTTCAAAGATGCCCGGGCTCATGTAAGCGGCATAGGGTATTAAAGGCCGCAGATAATGTGGGGTTTCCACAATACGGAGGCTTTCGCCCTCGGGTATGGTGGCTATCTCTTTTTCTATCACGAAGTCGCGCGCTGCCTTCATCGCCTCTTCATAGGCCTTGAGGAGACCTTCCGGTGAAGGATGGTCTTTCTTGGCTTCTTCCAGAAGCTCCTGTGCTGTTTTGCGGGGATCAATGCGCCTGGCGAGCTCCTCCATCTGGAAGCGGGTTTGCTCAAACTGTTCCCATCCGATTTTGAGCAAAGTTTCGGCGTCGTAATCCACCAGGTGCTTTTCGCGCAGCAACTCGTTGAACAATTCCACTCCCACAGCGAAGTTCCCACGAGCCCGGGGTATGACTTCGCTCTGAATGAAGGAAGCGTATTCCTCTGTGGCCTTAAGGACATTTTCAGCAGCTTTTTCAATTTCCGGTGCAAGCTCAGGCGATGACTGCTGAGCTGTCGGCAGGATGAGGCCTGAAAGGAAAGCGGGGACCATCCGGACCTGTTCCAGGGCTACTTCGGCCCACAGGGGTGGGACGCGCTCGGGGATGATATTGTTCATTCCCTCCTTTAGGAACCTTGGGACTTCTCTCAGACGGCAGAGGGTTGAGCGGAGGCGTTCCGGCAAAGGAGCAAAATCCTTCATTAACAGGCCGAAAAGCCCCTCCATCGCCTCTTCCAGGTAAAAACCAGGGTTGCGGAGGTGGCTCTGAAGTTTTTCGTGTTCGTATTCCTTCAGCAGCAGTTTGATGAGGCTCAAAGCAATTGTGTGGTCAATGCGGCCGTCAAGAGAGAAGCCAGAAACATCCATCCGGGCAAATTCCTCAAAAGCCTCCCTAAAACCCCGAACTCTGGCTTCAACAGCTTCAGGTGAGTAACTGCCAAGGCGGTGGTCAAAGCGGTGATCGCCCAGGAAAGTGGCAATTACAGGATGGTCCTGCAGGAAGTTTTCCAGCCATGCTTCAAAGCGCTGGTAGAACTGGGCTTCCGCGCTTCGCATTTTGCCCCCTTTTCATCTCTTGCGCAGGCGAGGGTTAACGACCTCGTCCAGGGCTCTACCTACAAGGTAAAAGGCCGAGCAAAGGAGAGTAATGGATAGGCCTGCAGGGATAATGAGCCACCATGTTTTGGGGTTAAGGAGATATCCTGCTGTCTGAGCAGTGTGAATCATGAGCCCCCAGGACATGCGAATGTTTAAGAGGCCAAAGAAAGAAAGCACCGCCTCGGAGAAAATTGCGCTGGTTACTGAGAACATCATGTACAGGAATGAAAGGGGCATGAGGTTGGGAATGATGTGGCGGAAGATAATGTGCCAGTGGGAGCCACCTGCTACCCTGGCAGCATCTATGTAAGCCCGCACTTTAATGGTGAGGGCCTGCGACTTTATAATTATACCCGTCCCACCAAAGCCTGAGAGGATGCCTATAACTATGGCCAGGATTATAAGGTTCATCTTAAACATGGCGCTGAGGACAATAAGGATGGTGACGAAAGGCAACATTATGATGAGGTCCGCAAGGCGCATGAGGAGGGTATCAATTAACCCGCCGAAATAGGCCGATACTGCTCCCACTGTAGTGCCGATGGTCACCGTTATCAGAGCTGCCAGGATACCCAGAGCGAACTCTGAGCGGGTGCTATACATGAGCTGACTCAGGACATCCCTCCCCAGAGGGTCAGTGCCCAGGAGGTGGCGAGGGGAAGGGGGAGCTGGCTGCATCACTTCGTCAAAGGAGTACCCTACTATAGGGTCATAAATGACAGGGTCCCAAACCCATTTCATGAGGATGGGGTGAGCTATTGCCATGAGGGCAAAAAATATTATAATCCCTACTCCCACAAGGCCTATTTTGTTCTCGGAGAAAAGCTTCCAGTTATTGCGGATTTCCCGCCAGGTGAGGTAGAGGCGGACCCTCCATAGAGGCATTTCCCGGAGTTTCCTTCGTTCCTCTTCCTCCAGAAGGATTTCAACTTTTGGCTTAGCGATTGTCCTCGTCTCTTTTTCCATCATTCCTCCCGTTAAGTATAACGGATTCTTGGATCAAGGTAGGCATAGGTTATATCAGCCACAAGGTGCCCTACCAAAGCAAGGGTTCCGGTGAACACAAGGGCTCCCATAACCATGGGTATATCTTGATGAAGGGCTGCTTCCATAAGAGTAAGGCCCATACCAGGCCATGAGAAAACGGTTTCGGTTATCACACCACCGTCCAGCACGAAAGCGATGGAGAAAATGAAGGAAGTTACAACCGGAAGCATAGCATTGCGAGCTACGTGTTTATCCCTTATTACCCCTTCCGGCAAGCCTTTGGCCCTGGCCGCCATAACGAAATCTTCCCGCATGGTTTCTAACATGCTGTTGCGTGTGAGCAACATCATCCCGGCAAAGTTTATGAGAGTAAGGGTCAAAACAGGCAATACAAGATGGTGGAGGATGTCCAGGGCATAGCGGACTATTCCGGAAGGCAGCCAGTAAGCCAGAAGGCCCGCAATAATTACAAGCACTCCCGCCCATCTTATAAGCTTCCTGATCCCGGGGCTTAAACGTCTGGTGCTCAAAAGGATAGCGAAGAGCACTATTGAAGAGATAAAGGCTGAAAGCAAAATCCTTATGAAAACGTAGTTAGCGTCTACGGGGGCACCGCGCCACAGGGTAGGAGTAACAAATTTTCCCACCGGGAAGAGGCCGAGGATGTAGGCAAAAATCCAGATCATCATCAGGCCAAACCAGGGAGTAAATACAGTGTAAAGGGTTACACCGCCTATGGTTAGGGCGTATTCAAAGGCCTGGCCTCTCCTCCAGGCCAGGATTTTTCCTGTCGTGAAACCCAGGAGGAAAGAGAGAATCTGGGCTGTAAGGAAAAGGAGGATGGTGCGGGGTGCCCTTTCGGCTATTATGGATATGACAGGCTTTGGGTAATGGACAAAGGAAATTCCAAGGTTGCCCCTAAATAGGGAGCTCATGTAACGGAAATAACGCTCCCATAGAGGTTTATCCAGGCCAAACTGGGCCTTAAGGGCTTCCCTTTGTTCTTTAGTGAGTTTTGGGTTGGATAAAAAGGTTTGGGCGTAATCGCCCGGCTGGGCTTCCAGAAGGAAATAGACGAGGGTTAAAAATACAAACAGGGTAATGATAATTTGCCCCACCCTTCTCAACACATATTTCGTCATGATTCCTCCCCCGCAAGCTCAGAATTTAAGGGGGTAGGGATTTCTCCCTACCCCCTCAAAGCCTCCCCAGGTCCAATTTTTACTTAATGTGCACCAAAGCTGGCAAGCCGTTCACGTACTGGAGGCCTCCCAGCGTATCGGTGTAAGGATATTCAACTTCAGCAGCCCGGTAGGCCTCCATGATGCCGGTGTCAAAGAGGACCACGTAAGGAAGTTCCTCAGCCAGGACTTTCTGGATCTGGTCGGCAATCTTCTTGCAGGACTCATAGGTATCGCAAGTCTTGATTTCGTCAGCCAGCCTATCAAATTCGGGGTTGGAGTAACCACCGGCATTGAAGTCGCCCAGGCCCGCCCTCTCGCTGTGGAAGAAGTCCCGCACGTAATCGGGGAAGATACCGAGGCTCCAGCCCAGCATCCACATGTCAAAGTTCTGCTCGTCAAACACTCTGGTGACGATGATGTTAAAGCCAGTCAGGTTGGCTTTGACGGGGATACCGAATTCATTGAGCCACTTCTCAATCCAGATGGCGAAGGTAGCGCGGAGCGGGTCATAGCCAGCGCTGGGGGCCAGAAGCTCCATCTCAGGCACCGGCTTGCCATCAGGCATGATCAGGCGACCACCGGGTATAACCTGGCGGTTGGCTTTATCCCAAGTCGGTTTCTTGTCGCCTTCCCACTTGTAACCGGCGGCCTCCAGGATCTCAATGGCCTTGTTGATGCGCTCCTCGCGGGTCATGGGAGTGCCATCTTCCTTGAGGCCGAACTTTGGCACCTCATCGGTGTACCAGGCTTTGTTGCCAGGCGGGACCAAGGTGTAGAGCGGGAAGGCAATACCCTGAAGCACTGTCTTGGCCACGAATTCTTTGTCAATTAGGACGGCCACAGCCTGGCGGAAGGCTTTGTCGTTCATGGGAGGCTTGCGGCAGTTGAAGCCCATGTAGCGGAAACCGTTGGTGGGGTTCTCTATAACTGCCAGGTTGGGGTCAGCTTCAATCTGAGCGCGAAGACCACGCTGGAGGCCAAGCGGGTTAAGGACGTATTGTACTTCGCCGTTCTTCAGGGCCAGGATTGCTGCATCCTGAGTGCCGTAGAGGGTGTAGATAACGGAGGACACGAAGGGGCCAACCTCCCATTCCTTGTCCACATCGCCCGTGGGTTCACCGTAGCCTACGAACTCGTAGACGCCTGGCTTAACCTCTTTGTAAGCGCCGTTTTTGTACTCAGTAACTTTGACGCCCTTGAAGAAGTAATTGGGGTTAGCGATGTTCTCGGCGAAGGCACCTTTCTCCCACTTGCTGAAGATGAAGGCGCCGGCTACTGGCTCATCCTTGGGCTCGTGGCCAAACAGGATGTTCAAAGCCTCAGAGCGCTTCTCTTCGTAGGCCTTCTTCTCTTCCTCAGTAGCCCCTTCGGGCGGAGGAGTAAGGGCTGCCAGGGCTTTCTTAGCCTCATTTACTATAGGCTCCCAGTAAGCCTTGGATAGGATAGGCCCCTGAAGCGCTCCATACTCGTGGACGGCAAGGCCAGGCTTCTGCTTATAGACGAACTTGACAGTGTAGTCATCTACTGCCTCAACATGGTCCAGGAAGTTGGGGTCGTAAATTGTAGCCCAGTTACCAGGGAGCTTGAGCTCAAGAGCAGTGTTCACAGTGAAGGCGACATCGTGGGCCGTGAGGGGCTTGCCGTCGCTCCACATGATGCCCTTCTTCATCTTCACGACGGAAACCCAGAATTCCCCTTCCTGCTTCAGAGGCTCAGGCATCCCATCCGCAACCCCTGGCACGATCTGGAAAGTGCGGTCAGCAAGGCCATAAAGGGAGACGCGTTGGGGGTTAAGGACATAAGCGTTCCAAACGGTAGCCGCTGGACCAAGGTAGTTCCAATAGTTTGTGGTGGTAAGGTCGGAGAAAATACCTACTTTATATGGTTTAGCCGGAACTGGGGTAGGTGTGGGTGTAGGCGCTGGTGTTGGGGTGGCAACCGGCGCCGGCGTTGGGGTAGGCGTAGGTGCAGGCTTGCAGGCTGCCACCAGCATTGCAAGAGCCGTGAGCAACCCGGCTATTATCCAGAGTTTTCTGCTCATTTTTCCCTCCTTATTAGGGTTTTATCCCGGGGAGGCTTGATTTAAATTATATCATAGAATGCATATTTTGCAAGTTTTGCAAGGTGCGCGCAAATCCAAAGTTCCAGGGTGGTCTTAAATCATCTCCGGGAACCCCTGCCATACTTGGGACCTCGCCGCATTTGAAAGCAGTTCCGCAATTGGTTCCCAGAAAGGACACAAAGTCGTATTTGTGTCCTTTGTGTGCCCTTCGTGACCTTCGTGGTTATAGCATCACCTGGATGGCGGGGCCCGGAGTACTCGGTGGAACGGACATCGTAGAGGCCGGGCTTGTCAAACTTCCAGACGATGCGGTTTTCGTACCCCGGAACCACCTGCATCTGGAAGACCATCCGGCCGTCCTTGCGGAAGACGCCAAAGCCATAGGTGACGTCCCGGCTGGTGGCAACGAACTCCACGAACTCCCCAGCCTTCACCCGGATTCCCTGGGACGGGAGACGGATTTCGTAGTCCGCGAACTCCACCCGGACCTGCTGCCGGGGGATGGGGCGTTCCCAGAGGGTCCACTTCTGTCAGGGCACGACCAATGTACATTTTGCACCTCCTTTCTGTTGAACACGTAGGGCGTCCGGCCCCGTGCTCGCTTATAGTGGCGCCAGATTCACCTTGCGCTGCAGAATATACCCTGCGCAAAGCAGGCGCTCACAAACACAATTCTCCCGCGCAATCCGGTGCACACTCGTAGGAGATGGCGCTGTGGGTGGGAAAGAGCAGCGCCAGCAGCCAGTTCAGTGCCACTCGCAGTCGGTTCTGCCAACCGATCAGCCGCAGGAGGTAGTAGAACTTCCACAACGCCCAGGCCGGGAAGCCGCGCAGGTGGTGGCCGAAGGGGTCTGCCACGCCGTAAAAGCGGCCCAGGGAGACCAGGTCACCGATGTAGGTGAAGTCAAAGGGTCGGGGCATGCCGCCGGTGAGGTCGGCGACAATGTTGGCCGCCGCCACCGGCGCCTGCCGGTAGGCCACCTGTGCTGTGGGCGGGTAAACTTCCCCGGTCTGAGGGTGGCGGGCATGCGCCGCATCCCCCAGGACATAGACGTTGGGCATGCCGGGAACCCGAAGGTATTGGTCCACAATCACTCGACCCAGGGAGTCCTTCTTAAGCGGGAGCGCGGCCACCACCGGGTTAGCCCGCACCCCAGCCGCCCAGATTACCGTTTCGGTGGGGAGCGGCGGACGGCCATTGGCGAAGACCAGTCCCTCATCCGTCCAATCCCGCACCCGGGTGTTGAGCAGGACCTCTATGCCCATCCGCCGCATCCGCTGGAGCGCCGTTCGGGAGAGGGTGCGGTCCATCTGGGGCAGGACCCGGTCCTGCAACTCCACCAGGACCGTCCTAATTTCTTCCACGGGGATGTGCGGATACTGTTCTTCCCGCAAGTGGAGCAAGAACTCCCGAAGTTCGGTCACCATTTCCACGCCGGTGCAGCCGCCGCCCACCACGACGAAGGTCAGCAATCGGCGTCGCCGCTCGGGGTTTCCTTCGCGGGTCGCTGCCTCAAAGCAGTTGATGACCTGGCAGCGCAGCCGTTCCGCATCGGCGGCCGTTTTGATCTCCAGGGCCCGCCCCTGCAGGGATTCCAGGCCATAGAAGTTGGTCACCGAGCCCAGAGCAATCACCAGGATATCGTAAGGCAGGGTGATGCAACAAAGTTGTACCCGGCGGTTTTCCAGGTCAATGCCGTCCACGCGAGCGCGCAAGAAGCGGACTCGGCTGCGTCGCAGGAGCCGCCGAATCGGGGTCATAATAAGGCCGGGATGAATGACCCCGCTGGCGGCTTCGTGCAACAGCGGCGTGAAGAGGTGGAAGTGGTTCTGGTCCACCAGCGTGACCTCCACCGGCGCATCTTTCGGCAACAGGCGGTCCAGGTGGAGCGCGGTGTAGAGTCCGGCGAAGCCAGCGCCCAGGATGAGCACCTGCTTATGTCTTTCATCCATCTTATTGCTCACCACTGGAGCCAACCTTCCTCAATGTTAGGGCAAATACGAGGGTGAGTATGGCCGGAAGCAAAAAGAAAGCATGAACCACCCAGGACTCGGGCTTCAGGACAATCTCGGTAAGAAGGAAGTTTCCCAGGCTAGGAAACTCTCCTCCCCAGAACCTTGTTCTTGCTCGCTGCTCGAGGGCGGAGGATACCAGGCTAGAAAGCCATACTCCCCAGAACCCCAGCCAGGCCGCTATCCAGGCTCCTGTGATGCCCAGAAATATGGAGCGCACTCCGCGTAAATTCTGGCCCCGGAGGAGAGCCCAGGCGATTAGGGTGAAGAGGAAAACCATCAGCCACAACGGTAAAAGGGCCAGATATCCGATCCCGGCCAGGGGGCTGGTGGACTCGGCCACTTGACGACTGATTCTAAAAGTGGCGTAGGCGAAAAACCCCGCATACTCCAGGGCTCCCAGGGCGATCAGGATACCGACCACGGGACGTGCCCTGCGCTTTGCCCCGATTGCCCAGGCGAGGCCGAAAAGAGTCCATACCAGCGGAAGGCCCACCGGGAGGCTGATCCACCATCCCTCGTAGTTCTGGGCACGGGTGCCGAGAGCAAATCCAACCGTCAGAAAAAGGGCAAGGAGACCAACCAGCGTTACCAGCAGGCTCCCCACGATCCGCTTCATAATCACCCCCCTCGGAGCAATGCTCCTCAACGTCGTTGCGGTTCTCGGACTCCAACTATTCTAGATTCGGGCTCCGCTCGGGGGCAAAGGGCGCACCCCGCTCTCTTGCTTCCTGCTTCTTTACACCACCAGCATCGCCATATCCCGGCCGAAGAGGCCCAACCGGTCGCCGTCGCGTAAGGGATGGTCCAGGTTGGGTTCGCAGGTAGGGACGTCCTCCCGGACCCGCTGGTAGCGGAGCCAGGGGGCCATGGAGTTGCAGGTAGTCAGGAGCGCGCCGTTGAGGAAGATGTGGGCGATCTCCGCCGGGGGGATGCCCAGCCGCGCCAACACATCCCCGACGGTCTCCCCGGGCTCCACTTCCAGGTGGATCACCGTCTCCCGGTCGCCGCGCGGGTCGGGCCCGAAGCGACGCAGTTTGCCATAAAGTCGGACTTCTATCATCACTCCTCCGCCAGCCGGTGGGCCAATTCATGGTACTTTTCGTGCACGCCCTCGCCGATCTCCTCCCGCTCCACCCGCTCAAAGGCCTCTTCTAGTGCCCGCTGATCTTCAGGCAGAAGCAATTGGTCCGCCATCGGATAAAGGATGTAATCCTCCTTGTAGATATGGTCCCGCAGTAATTGGATGTACTGAGCCAGGTTCTCCTGGACGGCTTGCCGTGCAGCCGGGTCGTTTCCTGCGCGAGGGAGTGCCTCCGCCACCGCGCGCACATAACCTCGCCCAAGGTCATGTTCATAAAGCATCACCCCAATCGGGCCGGCCTCCCGGGACATCCCTCGCTCTTCCATCCGAACAAAGAGCAGTTTCTCTTCCTTGGCATGATGGCAGCGGTCAGCAAAGTTGCGGAAAAAGTCCACCATCTGCTCCAGCCGTTCCATCCGGACCTCCCCCGTTTCCTGCATCCGCTGCACCTCCCGCGCAGCGGCGTCCAGAACGGCCAAGATGATCTGGTGCTCACGCATCAGGGTTTCCGTGGGTCGCATGGCATTCCTCCTGGGCTAAATTTTCTCCACGTGGATTATCTCTACCGGGCATCCGTTCGCGGCAGCCTGTATGCAGTCAGACAGTTCAATGGGGGCCTCTCCCACTGCCAGACTGTCTCCGACTCGGTAAGTCTCCACGACCTGGCTGAACCCGTCGTCGGGGTTCTCCTCAAAGAATTCTGGACATGTGGTCCAGCAGGCCCCGCAACTGATGCAATTCTCCCGGTCTATCTGCCTTCCCGGAAATGGTTTCCCGAATTCGCTCCCCAAACGCCCGGCCCCAGGCGACAGCCTGTGCCCGTTCCTCTGGGGTGGGCCGCCAGGCCAGCGCCAGCCCTTCCTGGACGACCTCAATCCCGGCCTCTTTCAGCCCCTGCTCTATCAGCGGCACCGCGCCGCCGGACCAGCCGTGAGAGCCAAAGGCCGCGCCGATTTTGTTCACTGGCCACAGGCCGATGAGGTCCTCCAGCAGCGCCGCCACATTCAAGAGCATCCGGCGGTTGTGGGTGGGCGAGCCGACGACGATGCCCCTTGCCTCCAGCAGTTCCCCCACCACGGTGGTGTGGTCCGTCTGGGGGACGGGGAGCACGCGCACTTCCACGCCCGTGCCCGCGATGCCTTCCGCGATGGCGTGGGCCATCTCGGCGGTGGAGCCCCACATCGTCTCGTAGACGACCAGGGCCTTCGGCCCGGCCTCGCCGCGCGCCCAGCGGACGTACTGCTCCACAATCTGCAGCGGGTTCTTCCGCCAGACCACGCCGTGGCTGGGCGCGATGGTCGCCATCTCCAGCCCCATCTGCTGGACTTCCTCAATCTTGCGCAGGATGAGTTTGCTGAAGGGATGAGGATGTTGGCGAAGTACTTGCGCGCCTCGTCCCAAGTGGCGCACCTCCCAATCCACCGCGCCGACCCAGTAGACGTTTTCGGCAACCGG
>CAZZMI010000049.1:0-16602 GCA_964655275.1 uncultured Anaerolineae bacterium
GGTTTTGGGTCCCACTCGTGGGCTAATTGCTAATGCCGGCCGTTTGCCCCCTTTTGATAAAGCTTTTGGGGGACACCCCCCAGTTCCCATTCGGAGGCCTATTGCCAACGTTGGCTACTTTTGAAAAGGCCTGGAGGCACCCCCCATTTTTCATCCGTAAGCCCACCGCCACCGCTGGCGGTTTCCTCCTTATTGACTCCCCCCAATAACTCCCGCTCCGTCAAAGCCTCTTCCTATGCCGCGATATGTAAAGCCCAGGGCTTTCATTTTCTCAGGATCATAAATGTTGCGTCCATCTATCAGGATTGGCTGGCGCATGAGGTCCCTTATGCGTTCCATGTCAAGCTGCTTGAATTCGTTCCATTCAGTCACCAGGATTATGGCATCAGCCCCCTCTGCTACTTGGTATGGGTCCTCTTTAAACTCCACACCGTTGAGGATGGCTTTGGCATTCTCTATAGCAGCGGGGTCGTATGCCTTAACCTTTGCCCCTTCGTGCTGGAGCATGTGGATTATCTCTACCGAGGGAGCTTCCCTCATGTCGTCAGTGTTGGGCTTGAAGGCAAGGCCAAGAATTCCTATGACCTTGTTCCTGAGACTGCCACCAAGAAGGCCTCGCAACTTGTGGACAAGCCTCCGGCGCTGGTCTTGGTTTATTTCAATAACGGAGCGGAGGAGCTGAGGATGGCAACCATGAGTTGCCGCCATGTAAGCCAGAGCCCTCACATCTTTAGGGAAACAGCTACCCCCCCACCCAATTCCGGCTCCCAGAAATTCAGGGCCTATCCTGTGGTCAAGCCCCATACCCTGGGCTACAACTTTTACATCGGCACCAAGGGCCTCGCATATGTTGGCAATCTCATTTATGAAGGAGATTTTCGTGGCTAAAAAGGCGTTAGAAGCATACTTTATCATCTCAGCTGTACGCAGGTCGGTAATAATTACCGGAGCTTGCAGAGGAGCATAGAGTTCAGCCACCCTCTCTGCAGCTTCCCGGCTCGTTGAGCCCAGGACAATCCGGTCCGGATTCATGAAATCGTGAACAGCGGAACCTTCCCGGAGGAATTCAGGGTTGGATACAACCCAGAAAGGAATAGAAGGATCAGCCATGTTCTCCCGGATTATCTCGGCCACAAAGTCCCCGGTGCCTATGGGCACAGTGCTTTTGTTCACGATTATAACGGGGTGGTCCAGGTGTTTAGCTATTTCCCTGGCCGCAGCTTCCACATAAGAAAGGTCTGCCTCCCCTTCCTCCCCCTCCGGGGTGTTCACAGCTATAAAGATGAATTGAGCGTTCTTTATAGCCTCAGGGTAAGAGGTGGTGAAAAAAATGCGGCCAGCTTTCAGGTTCCGGCGAACTATTTCCTCCAGTCCTGGTTCAAAGAAAGGGACCCGGCCGTTTTTTAAGCTTTCAATTTTAGCTTCGTTTATGTCAACACACCATACCCTGTTGCCGAGGTCAGCGAAGCAAGCCCCGGTAACGAGACCAACATACCCTACTCCGATGACAGCTATCTCCCGCAAAGCAACCTCCCTTTAAATCCTTAATCTTGGGTCTAAAGCATCCCGGAGGCCATCCCCCAGGAGGTTAAAACCTAACACGGTTAGCATTATAGCAAGACCGGGGAATATTACAACATGGGGGGCGGTGAAGACAGAACCCCGCCCCTGGCCAAGCATTGCCCCCCACTCAGGAGTAGGAGGCTGAGCCCCGAGCCCCAGGAAGCTTAACCCTGCTGCATCCAGTATTGCCGTAGCTATACCCAAAGTTCCCTGAACAATGATTGGGGTTAAGCAATTGGGCATTATGTGGCGAAAGAGGATCCGGCTTGAGGAGCATCCCACTGCTTTAGCAGCAAGAACGTAGTCCATCTCCTTGGCAGCAAGGATTGAAGCTCTGACAAGCCTGGCATAAGCCGGGATTGATACGAAGGCAATAGCGTAAAGCATGTTTAAAAGGCCTGGCCCCATAATGGCCACGATAGCAATAGCAAGTAGAAGGCTCGGAAAAGCCAGCATTATGTCCATGATCCTCATGATTATGTTATCAATCCAGCCCCCAGCATATCCCGAAATCGCACCAATCAGAGTTCCTGCCACTATGGCCAAAGATACTGAAGCGACACCCACGTAGAGTGATACCCTCGCCCCATATATCACCCGGCTCAGCAAGTCTCTTCCCACTTCATCCAGGCCGAAAGGATGCTCCCGGGATGGAGGTTCCCTTCGCCTGGTGATATCCTGGGCAATAGGGTCATAAGGTGCTATCCAGGGGGCAAAAATGGCACAGAAGACGAAAAAGCCCAATAATGCCATCCCTATTATAGCCAATTTATTGCGGAAAAGCCGCCTAAGAGCATCTCGCAGTAGAGTGGTTTGGGCAGGTGCTCTTCTTTCCACAGCTTCCCCTCCTCCGAAACTCACTCATACCTTATGCGGGGGTCAAGGTAAGCGTAGGATATGTCCACAGCCAGGTTTATAAAGACGAACAGCACAGCAATTACCAGGACGCTTCCCTGGACAGCAGGATAATCCCTGGCCAGAATTCGGTCCACTACAAGCCTGCCCATCCCAGGCCAGGAGAAAATAGTTTCAGTGAGGATAGCCCCTGCCAGGAGGTAACCGAGCTCAAGACCTATGACCGTTATTACAGGGAGGAAAGCATTTTTGAGGGCATGTCGGAAAATCACCGCCCTTTCTCTTAACCCCTTGGCCCTGGCTGTCCGTATGTAATCCTGGTGAAGGACTTCCAGAAGGCTGGAACGCGTCATCCTGGCTATTATGGACATAGGGATTGTCCCCAAAGCGATGGAAGGCAATATGAGATGTTTCAAGCAATCCACAAAGGCTTTCCAGTTCCCGGTGACCAGGCTGTTGAGGATATAAAAATTGGAAAGGAAGTTGAGGAACCACATCACTTTTTCCCCAATAGGGCCAGTGAGGTTTATGTTGTAGACTTGAGGTATGGAAGGCATGGGGATACCAGGAGTTATACGGCCGGAAGGAGGGAGCCATTTCAGCTTGAATCCGAATACATACATGAGGATGAGGCCAAGCCAGAAAACAGGCATTGATACCCCGATAAGAGCCCCCACCATGGTAGCCAGGTCAAATAGAGAGTTATGGTAATAGGCGGCAATGATGCCAGCCGTTATGCCGAAGAAACACGCCACAAACATTGCTCCAAGGGTCAATTCAACTGTGGCGGGGAGCCTCTGAGCTAACTCTGTGGTCACAAGCTCATTGGTACGGATAGCCCTGCCCAGATCTCCCCGAACTATTCTACTCAGGTATCGGATATACTGGACAGGTAGGGGATCATCAAGGCCCATCCTTTTGCGGAATTCGGCCACTTGCTCGGCGGTAGCGTGCTCCCCCAGCATCACCCTGGCAGGATCTCCGGGGATGAAACGCAGGAGGGCGAAAGTCACAATTGATATTCCAATAAGAACGGGTATGAGCATAATCAGGCGCTGAGTTATGTATCGTATCAAGCTACCTCCTTTCAATCAAAAAGCCTGCAGCAGAGGGACATGCCCCCCACTGCAGGCTATCTTCCGCTCTACCCTCCGGCCTCACTCTCCTTTGAAGCCACCGAAGAAGTAAGACCAGTAGAAGAAATCACCGGTATGGCCCTTGTGGTATGGATTGTTCTTGTCCCACCATCGCTCAAAGTTGAAAATGACAGCGTCGGCGTTGAAGTCGGTGCCGTCGTGGAACTTCACACCCTTGCGGAGATAGAAGGTCCACTCCAGGCCATCGGGTGAGACCTCCCAGCGCTCAGCAAGGCCGGGGACGACCTCAGTGGTTCCGGGTTTGAACATGACAAGCTGCTCGAAGACTTGCTTGCAGACCCAGAAGGACTCACCGTCAGTCTCATCGGCGCAGTCCAGACCCACGGAATCACCACTGCGGGCATAGATAAGGGTATCCTTGCCGGGCGCCTCCACGAGCCAAAGGGCCTCATTGCTGAAGGGATCCGGGTAGATGCCCGTCCACTCCTTGCGGTAGGCGATAGCCGAGCTGTTGTGGACAATGGGGATAGCAATAGCCTTTTCAAAGATGAACCTGTTGGCTTCATCGTAGATCTTCTGGCGCTCTGCGAGGTCAAGGGTGGAAGCACCCTTATCCAGCAAGCTCAGGAGCTCGGGGAAGTCCTTCGGGTCGCCAAAGCTCATATCAGCACCTTTACCGAAGAAAACATCCAGGAAGTTGGTAGCATCGGCATAGTCAGCCATCCACCCGAGCATGAAGAGGTCAGCCTCGCCAGCAGCCACCTTGTCAAGGTAAGTGCCCCAGTCGTAAGTCACGATCTCGGCGTCAATACCCACAGCCTTGAGCTGGGCCTGGATCGCCTCTCCGATCTTGTCCGGAACCGGATAGTAGCCGCGGGAGACAGGCATCACCCACAGGGTGGTCTTGAAGCCTTTGGGATAGCCGGCTTCGGCCAGGAGCTTCTTGGCCTTCTCGGGGTCATAGGTGAAGGTTGGCACGTCCTTGGAGTGGCCGAAGATGCCAGGTGGGATGAACTGGGTTGCTACTTCAGCCGTGGGTGGGTAGAAGGATTTCACAATGGCTTCCTTGTTGATGGCGTAGCCTATAGCCTGGCGAACCCTGACATCGTCAAAGGGTTTGTGAGCGCGGTTTATCCCCAGGTAACCAATATTGAATTTGGGCCGGAAGAAGACCTGGAGGTTGGGATCTTTCTGGGCCACAGGAATATCATCGGGAGCCATATTGTCAATCCCGTCCACAGTCCCGGCCTGGAGCTCCAGGAAGCGGGCAGTAGCCTCCTTTATGACCCTGAAGACCACGGTCTTGGTTTTGGCTTTCTCGCCCCAGTAATCTTCAAAGCGCTCCAGGATAATACGGTCTTCCGGGATCCACTGCACGAACTTGTAGGGACCAGTCCCTACCGGGTTCTTGAAGAGGTCCCCACCACCCCCAAATTTCTTTATGTTTTCGGGGCTGGCAATGCCGAAGGCGTTGAAGGCCATCTTCTGGAGGAACGCTACATCCATCCGGTTGAGGTAGAACTTAACGGTGTAATCGTCAATTTTCTCAATGTAGCGGAACAAGCTCTTGGCTTCAGGGTTGGGTGGAGGGACTTTAACCGGTGTTGGGGTTGGAGTTGCTGGAACCGGCGTTGGGGTTGGTGGGACAGGGGTAGGGGTCGGCGGGACGGGCGTGGGTGTAGGGGTTGGGGTAGCACACGCTGCCACCAGGAGCACCAGCACCGCAAGTGGCAGCACAATTCGTTTAAAGCTACCCATTGCTCACCTCCTTAGCAAGGTTTTTAAAATTATACCCCGAAAATAGAGGAGGGGCAAACTACTTGGATGGCCCATACCACTTCTTGACCAGCTGGTCCAGGATGCCCTTCTCCTTTACGGCCTTGAGACCCTTGTTGATAAGGTCCAGAAGCTCTTTGTTCCCTTTCTTAACCACAATTCCGTAATATTCCTCAGTGAAAGGCTCTCCCACCCACTTAAGCTTATCGGGGTATTTGGCAACGAAAGCCATGGTCAGGGGGCTATCGGCTACTACAGCATCAATGCGCCCTTCCAGCAAGTCCATGAAAGCCAGGTCAATGGTATCGTATTCTTTGAGAGTAGCCCCCTCTATCTTTGCGATCTCAAAGGCCCCTGTGGTTCCGATTTGAGCTCCAGCCACCTTGCCTTTGAGGTCAGCGGGGCCTTTTATGTCCTGGTTATCAATGCGCACGGCTATCAACTGGCCGGCGTTGAAATACGGGTCTGAGAAATCGTATTTCTGCTTGCGTTCATCGGTTATGGTAACAGAGGAAATGATGGCATCGTACTCACCAGCCTCAAGGCCAGCGAAGATTCCATCCCAGGCCACGTTTTTGAACTCCACCTCCAGGCCCACTTCCTGAGCTATGGCTTTCATGAGGTCAATATCAAAGCCCACGATTTCCTTGGTTTTTTCATCAATGAACTCAGCAGGAGGCCAGGTAGCGTCAGTAGCCACGACGATTTTCTTAGGGGCGGGAGTGGGTGTTGGGGTTGGAACTGGGGTGGCGCATGCTGCTAAGAGTGCGAGGGCTATCAGCGATAACACAAAGCGTTTAAAGCAACCCATTGTTCACCTCCTAAGGAGGAGTCTTTGAGATTATTATACCCAAAAAGGGGGCAAGGGCAAATTATAAGCTCAAGACAACATTTCTATGAACTCAGCGGCATTTCTCACGGCAAAGCCGAAGGCATCGTTATTGAAGTAAACGTAAAGGTTAAAACCTTGCCTTAGAAAACCCCTGGCTATTTGAGCCCAGTAACCCAGCTCTTCCGAGCCGTAAAGGCCACCATAAACCAGACCACTACCATGCATCCGGATGTAGACAAAAGGCGCAGTGGCCTTAATTGGACATAGAAATCCGGGGAGGCTTATAAGGCACAGGGCTATGCCTTTTTTCTCCAACAATTTATAAACCTTCTCATTGAACCAGCTTTCGTTCCGGAACTCAAAGGTGAAAGTTAAATCACTGGGCAAAATTTCAAGGAAAGCTTCAAGTCTTTCCACATTGCACGACCAGTCTGGAGGAAGCTGGAAAAGGATTGGACCAAGCTTTGGGCCCAGAAGTTTCGCCCTTTCAAGAAAAACTTCTACAGGCCTGGAGTCCACCTTTAGTTTTTTAATGTGGGTTATAAAACGGCTGGCTTTAACGCTAAAGAGGAAATCCGGAGGGGTGCTCCCAGCCCAGCTTTGAAAAGATTTCTCACTCGGCAGATGGTAAAAGCTGTTATTGAGTTCAACGGTCCGGAAACGTGAGGAATAGAATTTCAGCCATTCCTTCTGGGGAAGCTCCGGAGGATAAAACACCCCTTTCCAGTGGGGATAAACCCAGCCTGAAGTTCCAACCCAGAACGCCATTAAGATCCTCCTTTTGGATTCAACCGGGTGGAAGGTTGCCAGCGCTGGCAATTTGCCTTTTTAAGGACACGCCTTCGTCCTTCCGGTACGCCTGCGGTTTACTCCATAGAGGAAGTAAGAGCTGTTACCAGAAGCTCAAGGGAGACAGGCCCCTCTGCCCTGCCGGTTTTAAGGGCTACATCCAGGTTTAAAAGCCTTTCGTAAGCCCTTTTCAGAAATTCCACTGTAAAATTTCCGCTCTGGCGGATGGCTTTGTCCACCACAAAAGGAAGGACCCCAAGCCTCTGCGCTATCTCCCGGGAGGAATATCCTTTAGCCATCAGAAGTTTGACCATGAGGAGGAGCCTTATGTGTTTGGCAAGCATCGCTATAATGACCAGCGGAGGCTCACCTTGCTCCAGTAGGGAGCGCAAAGCGTCCAGAGCTGCTCCCGTGTCTTTCCTCCCCAGAGCATCGGTAAGGGAAAATATACTGGCTTCACGAGCATAAGGCACCACAGCCCTTATATCTTCCGGAACCACAGGACGGGCTCTGTCCACATAAAGGGCCAATTTTTCCAGCTCCATGTCCAATATCCGTAAATCCTCCCCGACAAAGAAGGCCAGCTCTTCGGCTGCTTCCGAGGTTATTTCTATCCCCTTTTCCCTGGCTCTATCTTTAATCCATTGCTTAAGCTTTTCCCCCCTAACCCTCTCAAAACCAATAAGTTTAGCCTTGCCGCTTTTTTCCAGCTCGCTCAGCAGCAGGTAAAGAGGGTGGTCTTCACCTATGGTTTTATCTTCTTCCAGAACCATAATTGTGGTAGGTGGAAGTGAGGGGAGGAAATCCGCCAGGAACTGACCCAGCTCCTGATTCCCTTTTTCCACCCGGGTTAAAAGCCCCCTCACCAGCACCATTCTCACCGGAAGCATGAAAGGCATAGTCCGGCAAATTTCCCTCAACTCTTCAGGCTGAACCTTCTTCCCCTCCAGGAGGGTAAAGTTCATGTCCGAAAAAGGAGGGGGACCGAGGCGCTCCTTCAGTTTTTTGATAGCCTGGCTTCTCAGGAATTCTTCTTCTCCGTGGATTACGTAAAGCATATTTCAACTTTGTGAACTCTCACAGCCCCGCGATCAAAACGCTTTATCCCTTTTATTGAGATACCTCTCATATCGGGCGAAGTTGTAATATAACGCTGGACTAAGAGGCCCAGAGGTTGAGAAAGGAGCAAAGCCAGGGTTGCCAAAGTTATGGCTTCAGGGAGGCGAGTCCAACGCCGGCGGGGCTTGCCCACAAGGGCCAGGAAAGCTGAAAGGCCTGCCAGAACCCCAGCGGTAGCAATGTTAGTTCCGCATTGAGGATGAAGAGCCAGTTCGCTTTCCCCCCTCTGAAGGCGGGCGAGAGCTTCACTCACTGCTGCCGCGAGCGCTTCTGTCTCCACATCCCCATATATGTAAAAGCCAGAATTAGTGCTCCTGCCCAGAAGCCGGATGTGAGGATAACGCCAGCTGAGGACGTGAATAGTAGCGTGCTCCAAGGCATGAATTTGACGAATCCTCCTCAACAATTTAAGCATGTTTTTCATTTCTCTACCCCGGCACTAAAGTGTAGACCAGAAAAGCTATAACTGCGATCAAAGCTGTGGAAGGCAACAAGAGCCTGTAAACAGGTCCCCACCTTGCCTGGAAGTATTCCCTGGTAAGGACAAGGCAAACGTGGAAAGGTGAAAGAAGGACGCCAATAAAAGAAGCACCAAAAGCGAAAGCCACAGCATTCAGGTGGGGAGAACTTCCCGTAAGGATAGGCCCCAGGAGCGGAAAAGTTATCCCTATGGCTGCTCCCGTCACCCCTGTCAGAAGCCCAGCACTCATGGGAACAAGAAAGGCCATGAGAGGAGGTGGGCAATGGAGAGCTACCAGAGCTCTGTAAACAGCAGGGGCAACTCCCGCTATTTCCACCATCCTCTTAAAGCCCATGATCCCCAGGATCAGAAGGACGTTTCTCAGGGAAAATCCTCCTTTGAAGGCCCTTTTGACTTTTTCTACACCCAACCTGTGCACCAGGATGATAAGTATTATGGTCAGCAAAAGCAAGGCAGGAAGATTTATGCCCAGGCCGACTGTCCCTGCTATCACCAGAGCTACAGGCCACAGGGCAACGCCCAGCTCCTTCCAGGCTATGCGCTTCTCTCTTTCCGAATTGTTTGGGGCAAGCCGATTAGGAAGACGCCTGAACAGGATTATACTTCCCGCCAGCATTGCCCCGGCTGAGAAGGGGGTCTGAATTATCAGAAGTGTCCTGATGGGCACGCCCGTTATGGATGAAGCTATGAGAACAGCGGGGAAAAGGGGGACAATGTATTCCCATATATGGCGGAACCAGTAATTGAAAAAGGTCTTATCCTCATTGCTGAGGGGTAGATCCTGTGTGGCAGTGGCTACCATAGGAGCTGAAAGAAGTGCTCCCCCAGGCATCGGGAGCAAACCCAGGATGGCCGGAGGTATCGGGATGCTGAGGCGACGATCGGGAAGCAGGGTGCTCAGGGATTTTACGAGCCTGTCCAGGCTACCTGCCTCCCGCAATAACTCAACCATGGTTGTAATCAGGAGGACTGCTGCCAGCAACTCCAGAGTGCTTCGGGAGGTTATTTCCCTGAAAAAAGCGGGGCCCCATTCAGGCAATGGTTTTCCGGAGAGAAGGCCCATCGCCACCGCTCCCGAAAATATGACAAGGCCAACATCCCATTGCCGGAAAAGGAAGAAGAGCATTAAGCTTAAGATAAACAAAAGTTTGGCGATAAGCAAAGTGTCGCTCACTTTTCCTCCCGCAGTTTTGCCATTATGGATTGCAGCTCATAAAGGGAAATCCTGGAGGTAAGATCCAAACTCAGGGGGGTAACGGAAACAACTCTCTCAATGGCCACAGCGTAAATGTCCGAATCGGGCTCAAGGTTGGCCGGGTCAAAGCGAACTTCGTAATCCATAGGGGCCTTGTCCTCCAGGGAACAGCGTGGGCGGGGTTTAGGATGAAAGTAGCGCTGGCGTGATAGTCTGGTAACTCGCCAGGGAGTATTGGGGGTTGCATCCCTGGGTATATCTACCTTGAGGACATCCAAATCATGCAGGCGGGGCATCTTCAGCATTATGCGGGCAAATAATCTGGTGAAGTAGGAAGCAGCAGTGAAATCTATCTCCTGGCGAAGTTCCAGGTGGTACTCCCGGGGCATTTCCAGCGACACCGCCAGAGCAGGAATGCCAAGGTTAGCTCCTTCCAGGGCAGCCCCTACAGTCCCCGAAAGGGTTATTACTGTACCCAGGTTCTCCCCGCAATTTATCCCGGATACCACCAAATCTGGCAGGCGAGGGCAAACTTCAAGGGCACCATGGAGGACAGCTTGTGCCGGTGAGCCCAAAATGAAAAAAGCTGGGATGAGTCGCCCCTTTACTTCAAATTCCTCCTTATAAAGAGAACCATCATACCGAAAAGGAAGGGAACGACCCATCCCCGTTTGCTGCTCTTTGGGAGCTACAATGATAAGGTCTCCCAGGTCTATTAACGCCTCCGCTGCAGCTCTCAAACCCCTGGAGTAAAAGCCGTCGTCATTAGTTAGAAGGATCAAAGGCTTTGTCAACTTTTACTTCTCACTCAAAGCCCTTATGATTTCCCGACAGAAAGCAGGGAGATCTGCAGGCATCCTGGAAGTGATGAGATTGCCATCTCTGACCACTTCCTGGTCTACGTATTTAGCCCCGGCATTTATGACATCGTCCTTTATGGCGAAGAAGCAGGTAGCCGTGCGCCCCCTAAGTATTCCGGCTGAGATCAGAACCCAGGGGCCATGGCATATGGAGGCCACCACCTTGCCTTTATCAAAGGCTTCCCGCACAAACTTGAGGACAGATTCATAACGGCGCATTCTGTCAGGTGCATAACCCCCGGGGATAATGACCGCATCAAAATCATCAGCACGAGCCTGGTCTGCGGATAGGTCAACCTGAACTGGAAGCCCATGTTTTCCCGTATAGTGGTTAGCGGAGCCCGTGCCGACTACTTTGACCTCAGCCCCTTCCTCTTTCATCCGGAGGAGGGGATACCAGAGTTCCAGATCTTCGTAGATGTCTTCGGCCAGAACAGCTATGCGCTTTCCTTGTAGCTTCATGGCTTTTCCCCCTTTAAAATTCTAAAGGTTTTACCGTATAACGCCCGTTTTCCTCCACAAGATAGCCTGCAGGGAAGAAGGGGTCATGCTCAAAAAAGAGAATAACCTTTTCCTCCACCGCCCACTGCTGGATTTTCCGCCTCGTTTCTATAGTTTCCAGAGGTTCCACATCAAAAGCTGGTATCCAGGCCAGCTTTTCCATATTTATCGCCCATGGGGCAAGGTCGCCCAGGTAAAAAGCTTTCTCCCCCTTGCTCTCTATGAGGATGCTCTGGTGCGCACGGGTATGGCCTCTGGTTATTACACAGCGGACTTCCGAAGTTACCCTGGTATCACCATAGAGGAGGCGTACCTTTCCCCGTTCCCACAAGGGGATAAAGTTGTGGGCCAGGTAAGTAGCACGGGTGCGCTCGTTGGGGAAGGCAGCATCAGCCCACTCAAGTCTCTGGATCCAGTATTCGGCTCTGGGGAAGGTAGGGATTATTTCCTCCCCCTCCGCTACAGTATTACCACCGCAGTGGTCCGAATGCAAATGGGTGTTTATTACAATGTCAATATCCTCAGGGTAAAACCCGAGCCCTTCCAAACTCTTGAGGAGCCTCCTTTCCTGGTAAAGGCCGAATATATCCCTTTCCTTTGGGGTGAGCTTGTCACCCATTCCCGTGTCCACTAAAATCCGTTTACCTTCGGATATTATCAGGAGGCAGTTAAGGTTCATGGGGACCCTGTTCAGTTCATCCGGGGTTATGACTTTTTCCCACAAAACTTTGGGAACAAGCCCGAAAACAGCACCGCCATCCATTTTAAAGGTCCCGTCGCTTACGATGTAGACTTCCACATCACCTATGCGCATGGCTCGCTCTCCCGCACAAGTTTAAGAAGCTTTTCCCAGGCCTCATCTACGTTGCGCTGTATCATCTCTATCTGTTCTTCGGTAAGGTGGCGGAAACGACCCTGAAGCTTCAGATATTCTCTTACGGGGACGAATTTTTCAGGCCAAACAGTTATGCGCCATTTCTCCCCATGTTCCACCTCAATAAGGGGAAAAACTTTGCTCTGGACCGCAAGGCGGGTAAGCTTTACGGAATCTTTTGATTCCGCGCGCCACCCCGGGGGGCAAGGGGAGAGAAGATGGATGAACCTGGTTCCCTTTATGCCCTTAGCCTTCCGGAATTTCATCTCAAGGTCATCGGGGTACCCGATGGTGGCAGTAGCGGCGTAAGGGATGCGGTGGGCAGCCATTATGGCTATTATGTCCTTTTTGGGTTCTTCCTTGGGTCTGTCAGATGGTGTGGTAGTGGTCCAGGCCAGCCAGGGTGTGGCAGAAGAACGCTGGATTCCCGTGTTCATGTAAGCTTCATTATCGTAACAGACGTAGATAAAATTTTCGTTGCGTTCAGCAGCTCCAGAAAGGGCTTGTAGACCAATATCAAAAGTTCCCCCATCTCCAGCCCAAGCCATAACGGTGAGTTCTTCCTTTCCAAGAACTTTAAGGGCTGCCGCGATCCCGGAGGATAGGGAACCGGCCGTTTCAAAAGCAGTATGATAGAGGGGGACATCTAAGGAAGAGTAAGGGAAAGGCCCTGCTATTATAGACCAGCAGCAGGCCGGTATAACTACAATGGTGTTTTTGCCGAGAGCTTTTAAGGCAAGGCGCATTGCCAGAGCTGCACCACATCCGGGACAAGCCACATGTCCTGGTTTGAGAAGTTCCTCTTCAGGCAATTTGTAATTTGGCTCTAACTTTGGGCGAGGGTAAGTTTCCATGCTTTCCTCCTCTTACCTTTTAAGGTCAAACCAGATAGTATCTTCTTCAGGGTAATCGTGGGTCAAGGTATAGCGAAGCACACCCTCTATGGTGGCGGGGGTTATATCTCTACCACCAAGGCCGGCTACAAAGGAGAAAAGGGCCGGCCGATGAGGAGCCATGTAAAGAGCAGATTTTATCTCCTGGGCGAAAATTCCACCATGCCCGAAGGAGATATTGCGGTCAATCACCGCCACTTTTTCAGCCCCTTCTAAAGCTTTGCGCACCTCCTCAGAAGGGAAAGGACGGAAAAGCCGCACTTTAAGAAGGCTTACCTTTTCCCCTCTGGCTCGCCACCCATCAATAACATCGCGAGCTGTGCTGGTCACGGTGCCGGAGGTTACCAGGATTACCCTGGCTTCATCCTCAGGATACTTTTCCAGGAGACCGTAGGAACGGCCAAATAGCTCACCATACTCGCTATCGGCTTCCCGGGCCACTTCAAGGGCTTCCTGATGAGCTTGCTGAATCTTGTAACGAAGCTCGGTCCAGTCGGAGGGATAAACAAGGCCACCGAAAGCTCTCGGGTCATTTACATCCAGTTTGTATTGGGGCTGGTAAGGTGGAAGGTATTCGTCCACCATCTCCTGAGGCGGTATTTCCACGATCTCAGAAGTATGGGACAGGACGAAGGCATCCAGCACGACCATGGCCGGGAGGGATACTTTTTCAGCTATTTTGTAGGCCTGGATAACGGTGTCCAGGACTTCCTGATTGCTTTCAACGTAGAACTGCATCCAGCCTGTATCCCGCTGGGAAAGGGTATCATTTTGTTCGGTCCATATACTCCAGCCCGGGGCGACCGCTCTATTAACAGCCGCCAGAACTATGGGGAGGCGAGCCCCAGCTGCCCAGTGGATGAGCTCATGCATGAGCAAAAGGCCCTGGCCTGAGGTAGCGGTGAAAGCCCTTGCCCCAGTAGCCGATGCCCCTATGCATGCTGCCAGGGCTGAATGTTCCGATTCTACTTTAATAAATTCTGCTTTTAGTTCACCGCTGGCACAAAAATCAGCCAAATACTCTATTATGGTAGTTTGAGGGGTTATCGGATAGGCAGCTATTACCTGCACTCTGGAAAGCTTAGCCCCGTAGGCTACAGCTCTGTTTCCTGTCATTACTTTTTTCATGTCAATTCCCCCTTTGAACAGATGTCTCCTCCCTGAGCGAAAGGGCATTGCGTGGGCACTCGCTCACGCATACCCCGCACCCCTTGCAATAATCGTAATCTATAACATACCCGAACCCGTTTTCTTTCCGGCTTATAGCCCGGTCAGGACAGAAAATGAGGCAGTTATCGCACATGACGCATGTTCCGCATACAAAACACCTTTTAGCTTCTTTAATTGCCTCTTCTACGGTAAATCCGAGGTTCACTTCCTCAAAAGAGGAACGCCTTTTATCAAGGGGGATGTGTTTTGGAGGCAACGGTTCTTCCCACCGGTAGTAGGCTAAATTCAGGTCTTCAAAGCGTACCACGGTTTCAGAAATGGGTCTTAGGACAGCGTAAACGTTCCTCTCAAGAGGGGGGAAGCCCGTAAGAGCTTCTCCCCTTAGAAACCGGTCTATGGCTAAAGCTGCCCTTTTGCCCGATCCTATGGCATGGGTAACGGTACCAAATCCAGTGGCAATGTCTCCCCCAGCAAATATACGTGGGGCAGCCAGTGTGGAAGAGTCAACCTTTATACGCCCTCTCTCCACCTTCAGCTCATCAAATCCGTCCAGGAAGCTAAGGTCAGGTTCTTGACCCACAGCCGGGATCACGTAATCTAACTCTACAGTGTATTCAGAACCAGGAATAGGAACGGGTCTTGGCCTTCCTGAAGCATCTGGTTCCCCGAGGTGCATCCTGATAAACCGCACTCCCTTAACCCTGCCGTTTTGGGTTATGACTTCAACTGGAGCTGTGAGGAATTCCATGCGGATTCCTTCTTCCTCCGCTTCTTCTATTTCTGCGAGGATAGCTGGCATTTCATCCCTGGTCCTCCGGTAATAGATGGTAACGTCAGCCCCGAGGCGGATGGCAGAGCGGGCGGCATCCATGGCTGAGTTCCCTCCGCCAATTACTGCCACCTTTTTACCAGCCAGGCCTTTTAACTTGCTGGTGCCTTCAAGGTTCAGAGTCTTCAGAAATTCCAGAGCCGGGATGACCCCTTCAGCATCTTCACCTGGAATTTCCAGAGCCCGGTTTCTGGAGAATCCCACAGCCAGGAAAATAGCAGCATAATCCCGTAAATCTCCCCAGGAGAGATTTCCTCCCAGCTTCATCCCGGTGCGAATTTCCACCCCTAAAGCTTCTATGAAAGCTATCTCCCGCATGAGGACCTCTTTGGGTAGGCGGTAATCGGGTATGCCGTAGCGCATTATACCGCCCGGCTCTGGCAAAGCCTCAAAGACGGTAACTTTATACCCCTTGCGGGCCAGATGGTAAGCACAGGATAAACCCGCCGGCCCTGAACCTATAATGGCCACTTTAGGCCCTTCAGGTTTAGTTAAGGGTTTTGCCGGCCTCAGCTCCGTTTCCACTATATCGGCCACAAATCGCTCCAGGCGGTGGATGGAAAGAGCTCCTCCGTAGTGGTTGCGGTTGCACTCCTTCTCACAGGGGTGGGGGCAAACCCGACCCGTCACTGCCGGGAAAGGATTCTCAAAGCGGATAACTTCCCAGGCCTCAAAGAACCTCCCCTGGGATATAAGCCCCAGGTAAACGGGAATATCTTCCCCGGAAGGGCAATTGAAGGAACAGGGTGCTCTCTTGTCCTCGTAAACTGGCCTTAGATAGCGCCACCCGCCCGTTTTATTGTAAAGGGTGTCGGCCAGAGAGACAGGGAGTGGGGGAACTTCCTCAAAGCTGCGGAAAGTTATAATTTTTCCTTTTTCCACCATTGAAGCCTCCTTAGAAAAGCACTTTTTCAAAAGCCTCGCGGGCTGCCGCTATGTTGTCTTCGGGCTTGAAGGGAACAGATTCTTTAATAGCTTCAGCCAGGGAATCAAGGCGGACAATGCCTGTAATCTTAGAGAAGGCCCCTAATATAGCGGTATTGACAATAGGGGCAGTGGATGTACCCAACCGGTGAGCCACAGCTATAGCACTGGCATCCACAGTCGCCACCTTGTAGCGAGGAAAAGAAGGCTGGAAAAAAGAAGGGGGGTGCGGAGAATTTATCAGGATCCATCCCCCATCCTTAAGCCCATCGGTGACATTTACTGCTTCCATTAGCGTTGGATCCAGCACTATAATGTGGTCGGGGTTAAAGATTGAGTAGCGAGCACGGATTGGCTTTTCAGAAATTCTGGCGAATGCCATGACGGGTGCTCCTCTTCTTTCTACACCAAAGAGGGGGAAAGATTGGACAAATTTGCCTTCCAGGAAGGCGGCGGTTACCAGAACTTCCGAAGCCACCACCGCGCCCTGTCCTCCCCGTCCGTGGATTCGGATTTCTATCATTCTGGCTCCTCCAAAAGTGTTAAATCTCTACAGGCCCTAATTATATACCTTGCCCCCGCATGGGTCAAGAGCTTGCGTTCCTTTACATAAGGACTGCTGACAGGGGAAAATTGGGAGTGCGGGGGCATAGCCCCCTGCCGGGGGAACTGGGGGGTGTCCCCTCAGGTTTTCTTCAAAAAGGGGGCAAACCGCCACCATTAGCAATAAGCCCACGAGTGGGACCCAAAACCACGGCAAACCCTTAGCCCACGAGGGCGGGAGAAAAATAGGGGGTGCAGGGAGCTTTTGCCCCCTGCCGGGGGAACCGGGGGGTATCCCCTC
>CAZZMI010000050.1:0-16470 GCA_964655275.1 uncultured Anaerolineae bacterium
AGACCGGAGGGATGGGAGCAGCTTATGTTCCTGCCCCTACCCCTACTCCCACCCCTGTCCCGAGAGTGTGGGATGAGCGCCTCAATGCTCTGGGGGTAAGGCTTGTGCCTGCCTCCGTAGCTCCGGGCCAGAGTTACTGGATGCTGGTGGAAGCACGTTGGAACGATGAGGTAGAGGCAGGAGGCAAGCATAATATATACGTTAAACTTCTGGACGAAAACGACAACCTGGCGGTGGGGGAAAGAGTGGTGCTGGAGTGGCCCAGTGGCAGGGATGTAAAAGTGTTAGAGCCAGTTGAGGGTAAAGACTATCCCGTTGACTTTGGGATGTATGCCATCCTGGGTTCCTATTCTGTATATGTTGAAGGCTTACCGAGCGATAGGATTGAAGGGCTTGGTCTGGGGGACATCCAGAGGCCTAATTACAAAATACACACCTGCTTTTACCTCACCTTCAAGCGGGTAAAGAAATAACCGGGTAAATTTAAGGGCCTCCTTCCGGGAGGCCCTTTTTTATTCTTCTTCCCACTCTTCCTCACCAAATTCCTCAGCCTCATACATTTGTTCCAGCTCGTCATAGGCCTGCAGGATACGGTAATATTCTCGCTCAGAGCAAGGGGTGTAAGGGGAATAAAGGGCAAGCTCTCCACAGCGTGGGCAGAAGACCTCCTCTCCGAGTTCGTCCTCCAGGTCTTCCTCACTCAGGGCATATTCAAATTCCAGCCCGCAATCCGGGCATTTAGCTTTGGTTTTATAAAACCTCATCCCCTTATCCTCCTTAGCAGTTTAAGCGGAAAGGATTATAACATTGCGGCCCCCAATACGCAAGGTATCCCGCTCCCAGGTAGTTAAAACAGCGCTTCGCCTTTACCAGGGGGCAAACAGTTTTGACTTTTCCCCTTCAAGGTTTATAATTGGACTAAACCTTTAAGGAGGTTAAAATGCTCAGAAAATTTTTGGCTCTTTTTGTAGCAACAATGGCTTTGGCCATGGCTGCATGCAAGCCTGGCCCAGCCCCCGCTACACCTTCACCATCACCGCTGGCTAAGGAAACCCCTACGTTTACCCCAACTCCCATCCCTCAGCTTACTCCTACCCCCGTTGAGGAAACTCTAGAGCTGGAGAAAATTTCAGCTGGCCTGGAAAAACTTTCCTCCTATCGGATCCAGTGGGTAATCTCTTTTGATGGCAAAGATAAGGCTGGCAACCCTGTAAAATGGGAAACTCAATGGCTTGAAGAACACACGGCTAATCCACCTGCCCGCCGCCTCACCTTTAAAGGGCCTGAGCTGGAAGGCTCCTTAATACTGGTTCAGATAGGGGACAAAACTTATGTCGTTGCTGGCGGGAGTTGTTTCATTGGGGCTGCTCCGGAAACCGAGGCTCTTTCCCGTTTCTCCCCAGATTTTGGAATCTCGGGAGGGAAATTCGTGGGCTATGATACCATAGCAGGTATAAAAGCCAAGCACTATACCTTTGATGAGAAGGCCTTCACAGGAGGTGGCTTCTTAAGAGTCAAGGGGGACGTCTGGGTTGCCCCCGAAGGCTACGCACTTAAGGAAACACTTGAAGCTTACGGGGAAGACATCTTCTATGAGAGAGGAGAAGGAACCCTGAAATGGGCATGGGAGGTAATGGACATCAACCAGCCATTCACGATTGAAGTTCCTCCCGAGTGCGCGCAGATGCAACCTCAGGACATCCCCATCCTGGCTGATGCCTCGGAAATGATGACTGCTACTGGCTTTATCTCTTACAAGAGCGCGACCCCCTTCCAGGAAGCGGTGAAATTCTATAAAGAGCAGATGCCTGCAAAGGGCTGGGCCCCGGCCGAAGGCTCAATGGAAATGGCTAACATGGCCATGCTGAATTTTAAAAAGGATGGCCGGTCTGCTTCCGTAACCATTCAAGCTGGGGACAAAGGGGTTATCGTCATGATAGCCACAGGACAGTAAGGAGGTGTTGAGGAATGAGGACTTATTTCTACCTGATCCAGATAATCATCTCCGTTACTTTGATAGTGGTTATACTCCTGGGAAGCAGGGGTGGAGGATTGAGTTCCATCTTCGGAGGTGAGGGAGGAATATATAAAACGCGCCGCGGAGTGGAAAGGATTTTGTTCCAGGCAGCGATAGTCCTTTCAGTCCTTTTCCTCCTTTCTTCTCTCCTGAGCGTTATTCTCTTTGAATAAACAGAGGGAACGGGGGTAGGCTTGGCCCGATTTATACGCTGGCAGTTTCTCTTCTTTATGCTGGCTTTGGCCCTGCTTGGGGGCATCCTCGCTTACGGAGCCATTCAATACACTACAGTAACCATCCCGGCCCCTGGCGGAAAATACGTGGAAGGTGTGGCCGGCAACCCCCGCTTCTTAAACCCTCTTTTCAACCAGTTCAATGAATTGGATCAGGACATTTGCTCCCTTATCTTTAACGGGCTTGTTGCTTTAGATGAACAGGGCAAGCCGATCCCCGCTCTCGCTGAAAAGTGGGAAATTTCGCCCGATGGCTTAACTTATACTTTTTACCTCCGCCGTGATGTTCGCTGGCACGATGGTATCCCTTTTACAGCCGAGGACGTCATCTTTACTGCCAGAGCCCTCGCCTCGCCTGATTTCCCGGGTCTACCTTCCCTCCAGGAAGTCTGGAAAAATGTTGAAGTCTCAAGTGACGACCCCTACACTGTTCGTTTTACCCTGAAAGAGCCTTTTGCCCCCTTTATTACATATGCCTCAATAGGTATAATCCCGGCCCATCTGTGGTCTCACATTCCAACATCTTTGATGGCCCAGTCGCGCTTTAACCTTGAGCCGATAGGCACGGGCCCTTATCGGCTTAAAGAAATGGATGCTACCCACCTTGTGCTGGAGGCAAACTCTAACTTCTATGGCCCCAGACCTTTTATTAGCGAGCTGGAATTCCGCTTTTACCCTGATTACGAAAGTGCTTATGAGGCCCTCAAGCATGGTGAAGTAATGGCGGTAGGGCGTGTACCTTACCAGCTCGCCCACGAAGCTTCTTCAGTGGAAGGCCTGGCTCTGTATTCTGGCCTTATGGCTGGCTATACCGCAGTGATTTTAAACCTGGAAAACCCCAATACGCCGTTTTTCAAAGAAAAAGAAGTAAGACAAGCTCTAAATTACGCAATAGACCGCGAGGCGATAATTGGGGAAATACTTCAAGGTTATGGGGTTGAGGCTCACAGCCCCATCTGGCCAAGTTCCTGGGCCTACAATCCAAAAATCAAGCGTTACCCTTATGATCCGGAAAAAGCTTCGGTTCTCCTGGAGGAAGCCGGATGGAAAGATAATGATGGAGACGGGGTGCGGGATATAAACGGTAAAAAGCTGAGCTTCATCCTTCTGGCGGGCGATTCACCTGAAAACGCCAGGTTGGCCTACCTTCTGGCAGAAGGATGGAAAAAAGTGGGAATAGAAGTCGTCCCCCAGGTACTGGATTACCCAACCCTGGTGCGGGATTTCCTTTACCCTCGCAATTTTGAAGCAGCCATAGTCCGCTGGGAGCTGGGCCCCGACCCTGATCCCTATCCCCTCTGGCACTCAAGTCAGAGGAAAAACGGGCAAAATTTTAGCGGATACTCATCACCAAAAGTGGACGCTCTGCTGGAGGAAGCACGCCTCACCCCCGATTTCTCCTTACGTCAGGAGCTTTATTTCCAGTTTCAGGAGCTTTTTGCCGAGAATGTTCCCGCTTTGGTCCTCTATTACCCCTTATACTTGTTTGGAGCCGATAAGAAGTTGAAGGGGGTGCAATTAGGCCCGATGTTTTATTCGGGTGATCGGTTCCGCACCCAGGCCAGGTGGTATATAAACACAAAAAGGGTTCTGGTCTCCCAGGCCAGGGAAGAAGGCTTTTACCCGTGAGCTTTCCGGGCAGGTTTATCCAGAGAGGGGTAAAAATAAACATAGCCTGGATAATCGGCCTTATATTAGCTGGGTGGGTTATTACTGCCTTTTACATCGCAGTAACAGCCGCATTAGAAGCAGTGGAAGCAAGAGCTCGCTTAACTTCAGCGATTCAGGAAAGAAACCAGCAACTGGAGCTTAAAGAGGAATTAGAAGTTAAGGCCAGGGCCCTGGGCATTATAGCTACATCTTCTCCCCATGATGAAGTGTTAACTCCTTCTCGTGAGGCTTACCTCAAAGAATTCCAGCGGATGCAACACCTCATCCGTCCTGGGGAAAAAATTGTTTCCTATCCCCTTGCTTCTGAAAGTTTCCCTCCTCTTTCCGAACCCCTTATCCCAGGGGAAAAACTTTTCTCGTCCCCTCTGGAGGCCTGGAAAGCGCTCTTGGGGTTCAGCTCCGGGCCTTAGTTGTAACTTAGGAGAAGGTTCTGCTATAGAGAGCAAGGTTAAAAGCTCAGGAGTTTAAGGCCGGTACTGGGGTCATGGCGGCGGAGCAAGAGGATGCGCAGGGGGAAGAAAGTGATTTCAAGGGTGGGGTTAACAATTCCTTCAAAGAGATGGCCCCCTATGGTGTGTCCATCGGGGAAGGAAAGGACAGCATGGATGTGAAGTATGGGGGTCCCGTCTTCCCCCACGGCCACGTTGCCAAGCATGGAAGCTACTTCTGCCTGGCTATCAACCGGTATCTTTATATAATCACGAGCATGAGGATCAAAGTATCCCAAGACAGCTCGGCCCAAAGCTCCTATAGCGTAAAAAGAGCCTGAAAAATTTTGCTGTTCAATAACCCATTCCCTCAAAGTTGAAATGACTTCTTCCCCTGCATCAAGCTTGACAATTATAATGTCGGAAAACCTTGAGCCGCAGACCTGCACGTTTGCCCCCTCTTAATAGATTACACGCCTGCCAGTTATTAACTCAATGGACCTTTCAGCAAGGCCGATGAGGAAAGCCCAGGCCAGATCCACTATGCAGGTAAAGCCCATGCTCCAGGCCAGGGAAATAGCCCAGTTTTTGGTGATAGTTGCAATTGAAGGGGGTATTTTTGAGAGCCAGCCGGTAAAGTAGCCAGCCAGCGCTACAATTGAGATAAATAAAATCGCTGGCCCCCATGGCTCCCGGTCCTTGGCACTGGGCATCATGGCATTGCTCACGGTGAACACCAGATAAAGCCAGAGCCAGAAGTCCCTCTTTCCTAACCAGTGTTTAAAGTTTTTAATCAATGCCTGCCAATTTGTTCCCTGAACCAGGGAAGGAACGTTGAACACATGGTGGGTTATCACTACCAGTAAAGCGCACCCTGCCAGTAAAGGGGCAAGGCCAATCAGGCTATCCCTTAAAGGATCGCTCCTGGCCACTTCCACTGAGCCCATAGAATAATAACCAGCTCTTCCCTCATCTACAGGCCCAAGCCTTATCTTACCAGTCTTTATACCCAGAAGCTTGGCCATGAACCAGTGGCTAAGTTCGTGGATCAGTATACCCGGGAAGAGGATAATAAAATATAAAAAGAGGCTTGCTTTTTGGTTCCCGGTGATGAGGAGACCAATACCCTGAAGGTGCTGACTTATCCAGCGATTTAAGAGGAGTAAAAATATAAAAGCCAGCCCAAGGGCTAGCCACGGAGCGAGGTTTTCCATAGTAGCTTAAAAGGGGATTTCCTCTTCTTCTCCCAGTTCTGGGAGAGCTTCGTAACCTTCTTCTGGGACAGCCTCTTCGGGGGCAGGTGGGCGAGGTCCCAGGAATTTCACTCTTTCAGCTCGCACCTCATATGAAGCTCTTACAAGTCCGTCGCTTCCAACCCAGACCCTTGGGTTCCCGCTTTCATCCGGGACGAGGACCCCTTCCACCAGCACAAGGCGTCCTTTTTGAAGGTATTCGTTACATTGCTCGGCCAATTTCCCCCACGCAGTCACCCGGAACCAGGTGGTGATCTCCTTGCGGTTCCCTTCGGCATCCACAAAAACTCTATTGGAGGCCATGCGGAAATGGGTAACGGGGGTTCCGGTGGGAGTGTAGCGCATTTCAGGGTCAGCCCCGAGATGCCCTACAATGATAATCTTGTGATACATAACTTTTCCTCCTCTTGTGTGGGAAACTTCGGCTAAATTTTACCCTAATTAGCCTGAAAGTGCAACTGCTGTTAGGACCCTCTCCGATGGCTTAGGGGGCACATCCGTTAAAATTTGCCTATTTTCCAGGGATTGATATAATATGGGAGGTTTTTCACAAACCGAAGAGGGAGGAGCCAGACCTTGCTGAGCCAGTACCTATTCGTTGGAATTTTGATGCTGATGGCTTTAGCTGTTCCCCTGATTGGCATAGGCTTTGCCTGGCTTATACGCCCCAAGAGGCCAAACCCCATAAAGCAATCCATTTACGAATGCGGCCTTGAAACCATCGGAGAAACCTGGGTTCAATTCAAAGTTCAGTATTACATTTATGCCCTAATTTTTGCCATTTTTGACGTGGAAATTGCTTTCCTTTTGCCCTGGGCTGTGGCCTATAATAAGCTGGGCCTTGTAGCACTTTTGGAGGTGTTCATCTTTCTGGGCATCCTGCTGGTGGCCCTGGCCTATGCCTGGCGCAAGGGGGCATTAATGTGGAGGTGAAATCATGGCCGAGGAAATAATTGTTCCCCCTGAGCTCCGACGCAATATCCTCATCACTACGGTGGATAAACTCTATAACTGGGCCAGGCGTTCCTCCCTTTGGCCCCTTACCTTCGGTCTGGCCTGTTGTGCTATAGAGATGATCGCTGCTTCTGCCTCCAGGTATGACATAGCTCGTTTTGGGGCGGAAGTGTTCCGGGCAAGCCCACGCCAGGCCGACCTCATGATTGTTGCCGGGACTGTTACTCACAAAATGGCACCTCAGGTCCTGAGGCTTTACCACCAAATGCCTGAACCCAAATATGTGATAGCTATGGGAAGCTGTGCTATATCCGGGGGGATCTTCAACTCCTATGCTGTCCTGCAGGGGGTAGATGAAATAATACCTGTAGATGTTTACGTGCCCGGTTGCCCTCCAAGGCCCGAAGCCCTCCTGGATGCCCTCATCAAGCTTCAGAAGAAGATTGATCGTCAATCCATCCTTACGGTCCCCTGGTACAGGAGGGAAAAAGCATGATGGAAGAAATTTTCCAGCTCCTTAAGGAGAAATTCCCTGAAGCCATCGTTGAAATACCCGAAGAGGCCAAAGACCCGACAGTGGTCATCCGTAAAGAACAAATTCGGGAGGTAAGCCTCTTCCTCAGGGATGAAGTGGGGTTCAATTACCTTTCATTCATGGCCGGCGTTGATCTTCCAGAGCGCTTTGAAGTGGTTTATTACCTTTACTCCATGGGCCGTGAGCCTATAAGCAGTAACCTGGGCCCCCTGGCCATTAAGGTCTATGTTGAAGACAAAACCAACCCTTCTCTCCCCACCGTTAGCGATATCTGGCCCAGCGCTTTCCAGCAGGAACAGGAAATTTACGACTTTTTCGGCATTGTCTTTGAAGGACACCCGGATTTGAGGAGAATTTTCATGTGGGAAGGGTTCCCGGGCTGGCCCTTGCGCAAAGATTTTGAAAACCGAACTTTTACCTTTAAGGAACTGGAACCCACGAGGCCAAAGGCACCTTACTGGTGACGGAGGGAAAAATCATGGCTGTAGCCCTTAAGACCCAAGAGATCGTCCTTAACATGGGACCGCAACACCCTAGCACTCATGGGGTGTTCAGGATGGTTTTAACCTTAGAAGGGGAAACCATAGTGGATTTAAAGCCCGTTTACGGCTACCTCCACCGGGGAATTGAAAAATTGAGCGAAGGCCGTTCCTACCTCCAGGCTGTCCCTATAACCGATCGCCTGGATTACATGTGTGCCATGACCAATGAATTTGCCTACGCTGTGGCCGTAGAAAAGCTGGCCGGAATCAAACCGCCGGAAAGGGCTGAATACATAAGGGTCATAATGGCCGAATTCACCCGCATCCTGAACCATATGATGGCCATAGGTTTCCTCTTCAATGACCTTGGTGCTTATTTCACCCCTGTCCTTTATGCTTTTAGAGCCAGGGAACATATCCTGGACCTGTTTGAGTGGGCTTCGGGTTCCCGTATGATGCCCAATTACATCCGGCCCGGTGGAGTGGCTGGGGACTTGCCCGAGGGCTTTATCCCTCAGGCCAAAAAACTGGTGGCTCATCTATGGAAATTTGCCGACGAACTGGATACTTTCCTGTCCGAGAACGAAATCTTCCTCCAGCGAGCAAGAGGGGTAGGAGTGCTCCCCCCAGAAGTAGCCATAGCCTATGGAGTAACCGGGCCTGTCCTCAGAGCCTCCGGCGTTAAATACGACGTTCGCAGAGCTGAACCATATTCTGTCTATGACCGCTTTGACTTTGAAATTCCCACCCTCCCCAACGGCGATGTCTACGACCGTTACATGCTCAGGCTTCTTGAATGGAAACAGAGCCTGCGCATCCTTGAACAAGCCCTTGACCAGATTCCGGATGGGCCCGTCTCGGAGAAAGTCCCAAGGAGGCTTCGCCCACCCAAAGGAGAAGTTTATGGTCGGATAGAAGCCCCCAAAGGTGAACTCGGCTTTTACCTGGTAAGCGATGGGTCCGATAAGCCTTACCGATTTAAGATCCGCCCCACTTCTTTTGTGAACCTGGGAGTTCTCAGGGAGATAACAATAGGCCACAAAGTGGCCGATGTGGTCATAATCCTCGGAAGCATTGACATAACTATGGGAGAGGTGGACCGATGACGGATCTTGAAAACATTCTGCCCTATCTTGGGGAACTTATAGCTCGCTGGCTCAGAGGCTTTCTTCCTTCATGGCTTGTTGATATGATAATGATGGCAATTGTGGGGCTGCTTATAATCCTCCTGATGGTAATAGTGGTGATGGCCCTGACTCTGCTGGAGCGCAAGATTCTTGGCAGGCTCCAGGACAGGCTTGGGCCCAACAGGGTCGGTCCTTACGGCCTAATCCAGCCAGTAGCCGATGTCCTCAAATTGCTGATAAAAGAGGATATAATACCGGAAAAAGCTGATAGACTCCTCCATTTCTTGGCGCCGGTGATAATAGTAGTGCCTGCTTTTATGGTCTGGGCCGTTATACCCTTCGGCAAGAAACTCGTAGCTGCCGACTTGAACATAGCCGTCCTTTACGTCATCGCCCTTGGCTCCGTAACCTCCATTGCCATCCTTATGGCCGGGTGGGGTTCGGGCAATAAGTATGCCCTTTTAGGTGGGTTCAGGGCCGTAGCTCAGCTTTTCAGCTACGAAGTTCCGATGGCTCTGGCCATCTTAAGCGTGGTTATGGCGGCGGGTTCTATGTCCCTTCAAAAGATTGTGGAAGCTCAGAGTCCCCTGCCTTTTGTTCTTCTTCAACCTGTGGCTTTCCTCATTTACTTTATCTGCGGCGTTGCCGAAACCAACCGCAGCCCCTTTGACCTCCCAGAGGCGGAATCGGAAATCATCGCTGGTTACCACATTGAGTATTCTGGGGTAAAGTGGGCTATGTTTTTCCTGGCCGAATACATAAACACTTTTGCCGTTTCAGCCATGGTGGTGACCCTTTTCCTCGGGGGATGGAAGGGGCCGATTCTCCCCTCTTACCTCTGGTTCTTCATCAAGGTGGCAATTGTGGTCTATGTGTTCTTCTGGCTTCGGGCTACTTTCCCCCGCCTCAGGATAGACCAGCTTCTTAATTTCTCTTGGAAGTTCCTGGTTCCTTTGGCTATGGCCAATCTTTTAGTTACCGGGCTTGTGACAAAGCTGGGGCTTGTCTATGGAATAAAGGTTACAGCTTATTGGGTTGGGAACATACTGGTGGGTGGATTAGGCCTTTATCTCCTGGGTCGCTTCACTCCTAAGAAGGCTTTAGCCTAAAAGTGAGGGGTCAGACATGTTCGGATTGGGGCTTCTTAAAGGGCTTTATACAACCATTAAGCACGGGATTATGACTTATTTCAAAGGCTATAAGCATCCATTCCCCAAGCGCTATTTTACCGGTAGACCTGCCCCCAGGCTGGAACCAGAAGGGGTCGGGCTTTTCACCCTGCAATATCCTGAAGAGAAATATTCTATGTTCCCCCGCTTCAGGGGAGCCCTTATGCATTTGAGGGATCCCCAGACTGGTCAACCCAAATGCGTTGCCTGTGGGGCATGTGCTCTGGCTTGCCCACATGGGGTGATAGAGGTCGTAGCGGAGGGTAAAGGTAAGGAAAGAAAGCTTGTGGATTATTTGTATAACCTGGGAAGGTGCGTTTTCTGCCGGCTCTGCGTAGAAGCCTGCCCTTACGGAGCTATTGAAATGAGCCATGAATACGAACTGGCTACCTACGAAAACAAAATGGTGCTCCACCTTGAAGATTTGCTTAAGATTGGTGATCGAAGCAATGTAACTGAATCAGGGTGGGCCTGGAAATAATTCCGGGGGTAAAACCATGGGAGTGCAAATTGCCTTTTTCCTCTTCAGCTTAATTGCAATAATCGGGGCTTTGCTGGTGGTGACTACCAGAAGGCTTTTCCACAGTGCTCTGGCTTTGGTTCTCTCCTTTGTGGGAGTAGCGGGTCTTTATATCCTCCTGGAAGCCGAATTTCTGGCGGCCCTCCAGATCCTTATCTATGTTGGAGCCATTGCTTTGCTCATCCTCTTCGCCATTATGTTGACGAGGCACCTGATGGACCCGAGGGCCAGAGCTTTTAACGAGCAATGGTGGATTGCAGCGCTGGTAGCTGGCTTCCTCTTCGTGGTCCTTATATCCATGATATTGCGAGTCCAATGGCCTGTAAGAGAGGCCTCCGTGCCTTCGGACTTAATTGAAAACCTTGGCTCTTCCTTTGTTGGAGAATTTCTTGTGCCGTTTGAAGTGGCTTCTGTCCTTTTAATGGCAGCTCTTATAGGAGCAATAATAATTGCCCGGGAGAGGTGAGCCATGATACCTCTTAGCTGGTATCTTCTGGTGGCGGCAGCCCTCTTTTGCATTGGCCTTTATGGAGTGCTGGCCCGCCGTAATGCCATCGGAATTCTCATGGGTATAGAACTTATGCTGAACGCTGTTAACCTCAACCTCGTGGCCTTCTGGCGCTATATCAATCCTTCTGATCTTTCTGGTCTTGTGTTTGCCATCTTCGTTATTGCCGTCGCTGCTGCCGAAGCGGCGGTGGGCCTGGCTATAATCATTTCCATTTACCGCAACCGCGATACCGTGAATGTGGAAGAAGTGGATTTGATGCGAGGTTAAAACCTTAAGGAGGCAGTGAATGGAAGGGATCCTCTTTCTTAAGCTGGTCTGGCTGATACCTTTAATACCACTGGCCTCTTTCTGGATAATAGTGCTTTTTGCTAACCCAAACAAGAAGCTCAGCCATTCCATTGCTATAGGTGGCATTGCCCTGGCCTGGATACTTTCCTGGGGTGCCCTTTACGAGGGAATAAAGCATCATGTGGGCTCGGGTGAAGAGGCTTTTCACCTGAGCTGGAATTGGCTTCCTACTGGCCTGAGCTGGTTCAAAATGGGGGTTATGGTGGATCCTCTTACCCTGGCCATGCTCTTCATGGTGCCTTTCGTCTGTCTCCTTATCTTCATCTACTCCATTGGTTACATGCATGGCGACCCCCGCTATTCCCGCTTTTTCGCTTACATTTCCCTCTTCGCTTGTGGAATGCTAGGCATGGTCCTGGCTGATAACCTCCTCATGCTCATGATCTTCTGGGAAGTTATGGGCCTTTGCTCCTACTTGCTCATAGGTTTCTGGTTTGAGAAGCCATCGGCGATGCGGGCAGGCCTCAAGGCTTTCATTACTACCCGCATCGGTGATGTAATGATGCTCCTGGGAATTATTTACCTTTACTCCCGTACCGGCTCTCTGACCTACACTGAGATTTTTAAGCCAGAAGTTCTGGAAAAACTGGCCCACTCTACCGTAACCTTACCACTGGTAGGCGAGCTTCCTGTTGCCACGGTTATAGCGATGCTGCTTTTCGGTGGGGCAGTGGGTAAGAGCGCTCAATTCCCGCTCCACGTCTGGCTCCCTGACGCTATGGAAGGTCCAACCCCGGTAAGCGCTCTGATCCACGCTGCTACCATGGTGGCTGCAGGCGTATACCTTGTAGCTCGCTCTTTCCCACTCTTCTCGGTGGTGGAACATGGGCCTCAGCTGGGGCTTGTGGCTTTCATCGGGGCCTTCACGGCTTTCTTCGCTTCCACAATAGCTATAGCTCAGAACGATATAAAGCGTGTGCTGGCATACTCCACTATAAGCCAGCTCGGGTATATGATTGCTGCCCTGGGGGTAGGGGCCTACGTGGCTGCAGTCTTTCATCTAATAACCCACGCTTTCTTCAAAGCCCTGCTTTTCCTGGGCTCCGGTTCTGTCATTATTGGCACACACCATGAGATGGATATGATGAGGATGGGAGGGCTCCGTCGGAGGATGCCCATCACTTTCTGGACTTTCCTGATGGGAACTCTGGCCCTGGCAGGTATTCCTCCCTGGGCGGGATTCTGGAGCAAGGATGAAATCCTCGGCCACGCTTTCCACCATGCTTCTGAACTGGGTTTTCTTTCCTGGCCCGGTTTTGTCTGGATTCTGGGAACTCTGGCTGCTTTCCTTACGGCCTTTTATATGGGCCGCCAGGTCTTCTTGACCTTTGCCGGAGAGCCCCGGAGTCACCATGCTGAGGAAGCCCATGAGACGCCCTGGGTTATGACTATCCCCCTAATAATCCTTGCCTTCTTTTCCACTTTCCTGGGCTTTATTGGCGTCCCTCACGAATTCCCGATCATTGGCCCTCTCTTGAACAACCCATTCCATCACCTTGTAGGGGAAGGCTTTCCGGCTACTCCGCTCAATTTTGGGGTAATGGGCCTTTCGGTGTTAATGGGTCTTTCCGGCTTGGCCCTGTCCTGGGTCGTTTATGGCCGTGAACCTCTCAAAGCTGGCCAACCCGATCCCCTTTCCATCTCCCTGGGGCCAATTTACACTGTGCTCAAGAACAAATACTACATTGACGAGTTCTACCAGGCTACCGTCATCCGCTTTGCCTTATGGCTGTCAGAGACCTTCTTCAAGTTTGATGACCACTGGGTTATTGACCCCATTGTTGACGGGGTTGGAAAATTGGGCAGGAAGCTTTCTGAAGTTGGTGGGCTCTTTGACCTAAGAGTTGTGGATGGGATTGTGAACGGCCTGGGTAAATTTACTTCAGCTTTAGGAGGGGTTTTGCGCCTTACTCAGACTGGCAAAGCCCAAAATTACCTTCTGGTAGCTGTCCTTACAGTGCTTATGCTTCTTGGACTATATATGGTGAGATGAAGCCGAAAACCTTGAGAGAGGAGGCTTGAGAAATGGGGTTTCCGATACTCTCAGCTATAACCTTTATACCTGCCCTCGGCGCGCTAATAATCCTTTTCTTCCCTAAGGAAAAGGTCAACCTTATAAGGTGGTTCGCCATAGCCGTTAGCCTTATACCGCTGGCTCTCTCCATTTATCTCTGGATTGCTTATAACCAGACTGAAGGGGGAATCCAGTTTGTTGAACGCCATATCTGGATACCTGCCATCAATGTCTGGTATCACGTGGGCGTTGATGGGATAAGTGTTCCGATGGTTTTCCTCACTTCTTTACTTTCCACTCTGGGTTATTTCTACTCGGCTTACACCATCCATGAGCGGGTGAAGGAATACTATTTCCTCTTCCTCCTGCTTCAGACCGGGATGTATGGGGTTTTCGTGGCGCTGGACTTTGTTCTTTTCTACGTGTTCTGGGAGATTGGCCTTGTGCCGATGTATCTCCTCATCGGGGTGTGGGGAGGTAAGAACAGGGAATATGCGGCCATAAAGTTCTTCCTTTACACCCTTGCGGGTAGCGTTTTTATGCTCCTGGCCATTTTGGGGATTTACTTTACCACTGGAAGTTTTGATATCCTGAAGGCGGCAGAAGTTCACCCCTTCGCTGATAATTTCACGCTGGCCAGCCTGGCTTTCTGGGCCTTCTTCGTGGCCTTTGCCATAAAAGTCCCGAGTTTCCCCTTCCACACCTGGTTGCCTGACGCTCACACTGAAGCTCCCACTGCCGGTAGCGTTATCCTGGCCGGGATCTTGCTGAAACTCGGTTGCTATGGTCTCCTCCGGATAGTCTTACCCATCTTCCCTGAGCCTTTCAGGTTCTATGCCCCCATTGTAGCTATCCTTGGGCTAATCAGCATAGTCTACGGAGCTTTCGTCTGTATGGCTCAGTGGGACCTTAAACGCCTCATAGCATATTCCTCAGTGGCGCATATGGGTTATGTGGTGCTGGGGATTGCGGCAGCTGCTGCCAGCCTCAACTTCAATCATCCCTCTTTCAAAGAAAGTGCGGCCATTGCTTTAAATGGCGCTACAATGCAAATGTTCAACCACGGTATCATCACCGGTGGCTTGTTCTTTCTGGTAGGGATGATTTACGAGCGAGCTCATACCAGGGACCTCAAAGTCTTCGGCGGCCTTGGAGCTAAGCTGCCCTATTATTATGCTGTGGTGATGATTACCGGCCTGGCCTCCCTTGGCCTCCCCGGCTTAGCTGGATTCTGGGGAGAATTCCTGGTCTTCAGGGGCGCTTTCCATATAATTCCATACATAGTAGCTTTTGGCATAATCGGTGTAGTAGCCACAGCCGGTTACATCCTCTGGAAAGTTGTGCAGTTCATGTTCCTCGGTCCTTTCAATGAAGAAAAATGGGGTCACCTTACAGATATGGAAGCTTTTGAAAAATTAACCATGTGGCCCCTCCTGCTTTTCATGGTGGGACTTGGATTCTACCCCGCACCATTGCTCAACATAATTAACACAGCCACAACAGCCCTCATGGGCAAGCTGTGAAAGGAGGTCGGCCTTGAGCGCGGTGGATATTTTTACGGCTTTTGCTCCGGAATTGATCCTTCTCCTGGGAAGCCTGTTCCTCATTGTCCTGGACATGGCCTGGAGGAAGGCGGAAAAGGAAGCAGCGGTTCTGAGCGCGGCCCTGGCTTTTGTAGCCCTTTCATTCATATTACTGCTGGTCTTTGGCAGGATATCGCCTTCGCCAATCCTGGGAGTCCTGGCTTCCGACCGGTTTGCCCTTTTCTTCAAAGGCCTTGCTTTGGTCGGCACGGGGCTTGTCCTCCTTTCCTCTTACCGGTATCTGGAAGGTCATACCCCCTACCGTGGAGAATTCTATGCTTTCCTGCTTCTGGTAACCCTGGCCATATTGCTGGTGGTGGGGGCTGTAAACCTCCTTATGCTCTATCTGGTTTTTGAATTCCTCAGCCTTACATCTTACATCCTGGTTGGTTACTTGAGGGAGGAAGGCAAATCCAGCGAGGCGGCCATAAAATACTTCCTGTACGGTGTCACCGCTTCGGCTCTCATGCTTTATGGCATGTCGCTTCTATATGGGGTTACCGGGACACTGGATTTGGCTAAAATAGGGCAAGCTTTGAGCAAAAGCGAGGTTGGCGGTTGGTTAGCTTTCCCGGCCATAGTTCTCCTCCTGGCAGGATTCGGGTTCAAAATTGCCCTGGTTCCTTTCCACCAGTGGTCCCCTGACACCTACGAAGGTGCTCCCACCCCGGTCACTGCTTTCCTTTCGGTAGGGCCTAAGGCGGCTGGCTTTGCTGTGCTCGTGAGAGTTTTTATTACGGCCCTTCCTTCTTTCCGACCGGAGTGGGCTGCAGTTCTGGCAGGCATCTCCATGGTGACCATGACTCTGGGCAATCTGGTAGCTCTGCGGCAGGAAAACATAAAGAGAATGCTGGCCTATTCCAGCATTGCGCATGCCGGCTACATTCTTATGGGCGTTGTATGTATGGTAAGCGGGGTAAATAGCTACTTTACCGGGCTTAACGGGGTTCTCATCTACCTTATGGCTTATCTCTTTACAAACCTTGGAGCCTTTGCTGTAGTCATTGCTGTAGAGAGAGCTACTGGCTCCAACCGCATCGCCGATTATGCCGGCCTTATAAAGCGGGAGCCTTTACTGGCGGGAGCTATGATTGTCTTCCTCCTCTCATTGATTGGCATCCCCGGGACCGGAGGATTTGTGGGGAAGTTCTTCGTCTTTGGGGCGGCCATTCAAGTGCAGTTTTACGTGCTGGCCCTGGTGGGGATAATAAATAGCGTTATCTCAGCTTTTTATTACCTCAATGTGGTCAGGCACATGTTTTTCCTGCCCGGGGATGAAAGCCCGATTTCAGTTAATCCAGCCCTCAGGTGGGTTGTGATCGCAAGCCTGATCCTGGTTTTCTTTATAGGCCTTTACCCGCATCCTTTCATCTCGGTAGGGACCGAGGCCGTTCAGATCCTGGGTTCCGCCATCTTCTGAAAGGCCTCTTAAACCCTGCGGGGGCATGATAAATCGTGCCCCCGCTTTTTTTATAATGGCTCCGAAAAATCCCGGGGCTTTTCAGGCTACTTGCCGGCAAGCAAAAAAGTTGGATTACAAGTGGCCCATAGTAGGGGGGATGTGCTTCCGGAAATCATGGTAGTTGTGGGGAAAATTGGAGGCGAAGGGGGTGAAGCCCCCTCCC
>CAZZMI010000051.1:0-15905 GCA_964655275.1 uncultured Anaerolineae bacterium
CAGGTCAGCACGCGCACCGGCTCGTCCCAGAAGGGCGCTTCGAGGATCGCGCCTGGCCCTATTTCCATAGCTACCTCCTTCGCACAATTGAGTGGTATTTTCTCTACCAAACTGTCCGGGAGGGATCCTGTGAACCCCTTGTCCTACCCCTTGCCGCTCCGACCACGACAATAAAGGAAAAGCGGTTTGTCTGCCAAGCCTGCAGCGAGGCCTTAGCCGCCACCTATGGAACGCCGCTCTACCGACGCCACCTGGAACACCAACTCACCACCTATGTGGCTATGTTTGAGGTAGACTCTCGCACAATTCAGAGCCTGTGGGCTGCCAGCGCATCCATGAAACGAAAACCCAAAACAGCCATCTGGCTCTGATGAACTCAGCCACAAAATCCAGAGCGCGGTCCTCTGGATTGCGATGTCCATTGCCGTGAACACACTCCTCTCAGCCTCCAGCGAGGCAAAGCACTCACCGTACGGTCGTTGGAAAAATTGTTCTGGCCGCTGCCGTTGTGCTTTAACGGCCTCCCAGCTTACATCTCGGCCTGCCGTCAAATCATTCGGACTCCGGTACACACAGGGAAACCAAGTCACCCTTGGCTGGTTTTCTGGCCGGATATTTACCTAGGGCAGGTCATCAAGCAATACACCCAGCGGCACTTGATCGGCGTGGAACGACGCATCATGCAAAGAAGCGCCTCCATTGTTGCCCACTTGTTGGACGCAACCCGGAGGAAGGGTATGCTGAGAAACTCCTTTACTAAGCGACTCATCGTAACGTTCCCATGGCGCTCCTAATCCGGCGCACCCGCCGTCTAGCTCCTAAGGAAGGTACATATATTGGCGCAAGGAAATACGCCACTAGGTGGAATGAACGTCCACCATAGTCACCAAGTTCATCGACTACCGCTGTACGGCATTAGAGTTGCTGAGTTTTAAAAAATGTCCTCATCTGGACCTTATAATGGAAAAATTTTGCCCTCTGCTCACCACATTCGGTATAAAGTTTAATTTATTCTAACCTCATTAAATCCCTTTGTCAAGTCTCCGTGTATTAAAAGCTGGACAGAACGCCACCTTTTCGAGCGCTTTCTCGCAGATTTGACACATTTGTTTTCCACATTATAATGCTACAAAAACGATGAAATTTGAGGGTTGAACATGATGGTGAACCGGGAAACTGACTATGCTATAAGGGTAATCCTTTACCTGGCCCTGCAGCCAGAGAGGACCAGAGTAAGCGCAAAGCAATTGTCTTCAGAAAGGATTATCCCTAAAGCCTTTACCAGGCGTATTATTACCAAACTTGTAAAAGCGGGCCTGCTCAAAAGCGCAAGGGGGTTAAAAGGTGGAGTCTATCTGGCTAAACCCCCAGCGCAAATTAACCTTCTGGAAGTAATGGAAGCAGTTGGAAAGCCACCGGAGGTCAGCCCTTGCATTGAGAACCCTCAGATATGCCCCCTTACTTCCACTTGCCCCGTTCGCAGTGTGTGGGTGGAAATGGATGAGGAAATAAAGAAGCACTTGCGAGAGACTACTTTTGAGCTATTGGTGCAAAAAGTAACATAAGCGAGGCATCCGACCTTAAAAACGCAACCCTGTCAGGGGCCTTCAAGACGGTTTGATGGTTCTTTCCTTTGGTTTTGCCGGCTTTATTGCTTATAATATCCTTGAAAGGAGGCGAAGCTTTGGACCTGAGGCTATATGTTATAACTGATTCCCGCTTAATAGGCTCCAGCACTCTGGTGGAGGCGGTGGAAGAAGCCATAAGGGGGGGAGCTACCGTCATCCAGTATCGGGAGAAGGATGCTCCTACCCGCAAGATGGTGGAGGAAGCCAGGCTCCTAAGAGCCCTGTGCAAAGCCAGAGGAATCCCCTTTATCGTCAATGACCGCATTGATGTGGCCCTGGCTGTGGATGCGGATGGGGTTCACGTGGGAGACGATGACATGCCTGTCGCGTTAGCCCGCAAAATACTGGGGCCTCATAAAATTATCGGCGCTTCAGCGGATACTGTGGAGAAAGCCCTCCTTTACGCCTCCGAAGGCGCCGATTATCTGGGAGTGGGCAGCGTCTATGCCACTTCCACCAAGCCCGATGCTGGCCCGCCCATCGGCCTTGAAGGGCTCAAAAAAATCCTCAGGGTGGTGAACATTCCCGTAGTAGCGATAGGGGGAATAAACGAGGGGAATGCCAGAGAGGTTCTGGAAACAGGAGTCTCGGGGATTGCCGTGATTTCAGCGGTCATGGGCGCTCCTAACATCTTTGAGGCCACCCGCCGCCTGAGGCAAATTGTGGATGAGGTGCTGGGACTATGATTTTATGGGGATGGATAGGGCTGGGACTTATAGCCGTTTGCTGGCCCCTTAATTGGCTCCTTCCCGGGCCAAGAACTCATTTCCTCTTCTTCCCCCTCTGGCTCGGCCTTATCCTTACAATAGATTCCGTGACATTTAAACGTAAGGGGAGCTCGCTCTTAAGCCGGGACCCGGCAAGGTTCGCAGGCCTTTTCCTCCTTTCAGCCCCCTTCTGGTGGCTCTTTGAACTCCTTAACCGCCGGGTTCAGAACTGGCATTACGTCGGATGTGAATTCACCCCGTTAGAATATTACTTTTTCGCCTCGCTCTCCTTCTCTACCGTAATCCCCGCTGTTCTGGAAGCCTCAGAACTGGTTTCTTCCTTTCTCAAAAAGCCTTTGTTAACCAGCTGGAAACTCACGCTCCATCCCGGCTTAAGCTGGAGCATGATAGCCGGAGGCATTGCATCCCTGTTAGCCCTCCTTCTCTGGCCCCGCTATTTTTTCCCTCTACTCTGGGTTTTCCTCTTTCTGATAGTAGAGGCTGTGAACTACCTGATGGGCTATAAAAGCCTTCTTGTTTACCTGCAGCGAGGGGAATGGAGAGCGGTCTTTTCCCTCTTCGGGGGTGTGCTCATCTGCGCCTTCTTCTGGGAATTCTGGAATTATTGGTCATGGCCCAAATGGATTTACACTTTGCCTTTCTTTGATTTCCTCCACATTTTTGAGATGCCAATCCTCGGTTATGGAGGATACCTGCCCTTTGCCCTTGGAATTTATTCTTTCTACAACTTTATCCAGGGGTTAATGCGCTGGCCAGGCCATTATGTGAGGCTTGTTCCTGAAAAATGAAAGCCAAAGTATTGGTGGTGGAAGATGAGGTAAAACTAACACGCTTGATAGCCGACTATCTGGAAGCAGCGGGTTTCCAGGTCCTTAAAGCTTACACCGGTAAAGAGGCCCTGGCCATATTCCGCCATGAAAAACCCGACATCATAATCCTAGACATCATGCTTCCGGAAATGGACGGGCTGGAAGTAGCCCGCATAATCCGCAGAGAATCATCTGTCCCCATCATCATGCTTACGGCCAGAGTTGAAGAAAGCGATCGAGTCCTTGGGCTGGAAATCGGGGCAGATGATTACGTAACTAAACCCTTCTCGCCGCGGGAACTGGTAGCCAGGGTGAGAGCTGCCTTGCGCCGGGCCAAGGGGGAATTCCCGATCGTAACCATAAAGGTGGGTGATATTGAGATTGACCCCCAGAAAAGGACCGTAACCGTGGCCGGAAAACAGGTGGATTTAACCCCTACTGAATTTGAGATATTAGCCCTCTTAGCTCGCTATCCCGGCAAAGTTTTCACCCGCCTGGAAATCCTTGAGAAAATCCAGCCTTACGCTTATGAAGGCTACGAGCGGACGGTAGATGTCCACATTAAAAACCTGCGCAAGAAAATTGAGCCCGATCCCAAAAACCCCCGCTATATATTAACTGTTTACGGAGTTGGGTATAAACTGGCGGAGGGATAAATGCGAAGCCTCTGGCTCAAGCTCACCCTGAGTTTTGTAAGCCTGATCGTCCTGGTAGCCATACTCATGGGACTCCTCATCAACAGCGCTGTGAGAGGCCGCTTTAAAGCTTACCTTCTTACCTCTTACCAAGCTCAAGCTGAGCTTATAGCCCCCGTTCTGGCCGAATATTACTCCATCAACGGCGGATGGGAAGGCGTCGGAAGTTTCATAAATGAGTTTTTGATCCCGAGGCCTGTAAGGCGGAGAATAGGTTTAGGCCTGATGATGCTCCGATTTCGGGTCATCGTTGCGGATGAGCAGGGAATTATAATAGCCGATTCCGCAGGAGAAATGGTGGGGCAAAAGCTTTCCTCCGCCGAACTTTCCATGGGAGCACCGATAATCGTGGACGATAAGATAGTGGGAGTTGTGCTGGTGGCATGGGCAAGGCAGATCACACTGGGAGGTATAGAGGAAGCTTTCCTGGCAAGTGTAAGACGTTCCTTACTATTTGTGATCCTTGGGGGATGCCTGCTGGCATTAGCGCTCGGAGCTTTAATGGCTTATCAGATAACACGACCTCTGAGGGAGCTTCGCCGGGCTGCAGCTGATATAGCCCAGGGCAAACTTGAAAGCAGGGTTAAAATCCAGGGAAGGGATGAAGTAGCTGAACTTGCTCGCTCTTTCAACGAGATGGCCAGGGCCCTGCAGGATCAGGAAGAAAAACGCCGTCAGATGCTGGCTGACATTGCTCATGAACTCCGAACCCCCCTGAGTGTAATGCGGGGCCACCTAGAAGCCCTGCTGGATGGCCTTTATCCACTGGATTCTGCTCACCTGGCACCCATTTACAACGAAACCCTACTCCTCCAGCGGCTGGTGGAAGACCTGCGTGTCCTCTCTCTGGCCGAGGCAGGAAAACTCCCTCTGGAGAAGGCCTGGTTTGATGTTTCCGAACTCGTCAAGGAGATTGTGGAACTGGTGGGGGCCGGAGCTCATGATAAAGGCCTTACCTTGCAATCTTACATTGAAAGCCCTTTAACCATTTACGCTGATCGGCAGCGCATCGGGCAAGTCATTCACAATATCCTGACCAATGCAATTAACTTTACCCCGAGCGGTGGCACAGTAACCATCAGGGCCCGGAAAACTGACTCTGCAGTGGAAATATCCATAAGCGACACAGGGCCCGGTATCCCACCGGAGGATCTGCCTCACATATTTGACCGCTTCTGGCGTAAAGAGCCATCGCGTTCCCGCAGTACCGGAGGTTCTGGACTTGGCTTGAGCATAGCTAAGGAGCTCGTGGAAGCCCACGGTGGCACGATAGAAGTCCAGAGTGCCATGGGCAAAGGAACAACCTTCACAGTAAAAATTCCGGCAAGTTAGAACCCTCTCAGCTCCTATTCCGGACCCTCTGCATTTCCCAAACTCACTCAATTGTGGTATAATTATCCCAAAATTGGGGTGAAGTAAAAAAATGCGGGCAAGGCATTTAGCAGAAGGACAAAGGTATAGGGAAACTAAAGGGGCCTGGTGCTGCCAAGCATCAGGCCTTCTTCTTTTAAAAGGGGAGTAAGCTATGAACAGAGCTGCTCTTCTTTTCAGGCTTCAAAGCATTGAGGCTGAAATCACTGAAAAGGAAAGGCAGATAGAGGAAATAAACAACAGGATGAAGGAAGAAGAAACCCTGATAACCCAGAGAGCCAAGGTGGAGAACCTTAGAGCGCGCCGTGAAGAGAACAGGATAACTCTGCGGGATATAGAACTAAGCCTTAAAGGTCTGGAAGAAAAACTTAAAGAAGCCAAACAGAAACTTTATGGCGGGCACGTCCGCAACCCTAAAGAGCTCATGAGTCTGGAGAAAGAAGTCCAGGCCATGGAAGGCACTTATTCCCGAATGGAAGAAAGGCTCCTGGAATTAATGGAGGAGCTGGAGAAGGAAAGCGCAGAGCTGAAGGATCAGGAAGAAAAGCTCAGAGAGATGGAAGAGGCTTGGCAAAAGGAGAAAGAAAGCCTGCTCCAGGAAAAAGCTAAACTGGAAAAGGCATTGGAAAGGCTCCATCGTGAGCGCGAAGCTGTTATCTCAACGATCTCTCCTGAAGACCTGCGCTTGTATGAGCAGCTCCGCACTCGCAAAGGGCCAAGGGTCGTGGTTTACCTTAAAAGCCTCACCTGCCAGGGCTGCGGGATAACCATCCCAACGATGCTGGCGCAGGAAGCAATGGTAGGCAATAAACTGGTCCTGTGCCCCCACTGTGGCCGCATCCTTTTCCCGGTGTAAAGTATAATGAAGACCCCAAAAGCTGCCTTCGTCCATTCCATGTTCTCCAGGATTGCACCATATTATGACCTCATGAACCGTCTCATCAGTTTGTCTTTAGATCAAAAATGGCGGCGGGAAATGGCCCTGTGGGCTCCTGATTCAAAGTTAGTTCTGGATTTAGCCGCAGGCACCGGCGATTCTACCCTGGCCTTATTGAAAGCCAAACGGGGAACCAAGGTTATAGTACTGGATTTCTGCGAGGAAATGCTGAAAAGAGCTATCCCTAAACTCGGAGAATTTGACGGCAGGTTTGCCCTGGTCCAGGGAGATGCTCTGGACCTGCCTTTCGCCCCTTCTTCTTTCAATGGGGCGATCTCTGCTTTCGCCATGAGAAACTTAAGCGATCTTTCAGTAGCTCTTGAGGAAGTCTTCAGGGTTCTTAAACCTGGAGGTTTTTTCCTCTGCCTTGAAATATATATGCCTCCCAGATTAATTCGCCCTGCTTTCAGCTTCTACTTTGGCAAACTGGTCCCTCTAATGGGAAAGATTATAGCGCACAGCCCTGAAGCATATGAGTATTTGCCCTCCTCAGTGCTCAATTTTATTTCACCTGAAGAATTTGCCGGCCTTATGGAAAGGGCTGGCTTTAAGAAGATTGAATACCGCAGGCTCTTCCCCGGGTCTGTAGTCCTGCACAGGGGGTTTAAACTTTGAGCGAAAAATATGTGCAGCTTGGTCACCCCAGTTATGTATGGAGATCGGGGCAGGAAAGGAGGCTCAGGCTAATCCTGCACTACGCTCCTGTGAGAGGAAAAAAGGTGCTGGATATAGGCTGTGGCGTCGGCCTATACCTTGAAAAATTCAGGGAACTCGGAGCATTAACCTACGGAATTGATATTGATGAAGAAAAGATAGTCAAAGCTTCCAAAGCTCTCTCAAACCTCGCAGTCGCTTCAGCAGAGCATCTTCCGTTTCGCTCCGAAGCTTTTGACGTAGTCCTTCTCCATGAAGTCCTTGAACACGTTATGGACGATAAAAGAGCAATTGAAGAGGCGATAAGAGTGCTAAGGCCTAACGGAAGGGCCGTGGTGTTCGTCCCCAACCGGCTTTATCCGTTTGAAACACACGGCTTTTTCCTCGGCAAAAGATACATCTTTGGCAATATTCCCCTGATAAACTACCTTCCAGATTTCCTTCGTCGGCGGTTTTGCCCCCACGTAAGGGCCTATACCTCCGGAACAATAAAGAAGCTTTTTAAAGGCCAACCGGTGAGGATTATAGTTCACACCAGGATTTACCCCGGTTACGATAAAATCGCCCTGCGGTGGCCCTTCTTAGCCAGGTGGTTCAGGCGTATCACTTACGCCCTGGAGGGCAGTCCCCTCAATATCTTCGGCCTTTCCCATTTCCTGGTGGCAGAAAAAAGCCGGGGGCCTTAAACTTTAAATTGACCCCCGGCTGGAGAAATTATATCCCTTTGCCCTGGATGAAATCCTCTACCATCTGCCTGGCCACCTCATCCGGATATTGAACAGGAGGAGATTTCATGAAATAAGCCGATGGGCCAATGAGTGCCCCTTTTATCCCTCGATCCAGGGCAATTTTTGCGCATCTTATTGCATCGATAACCACCCCGGCAGAGTTGGGGGAATCCCACACCTCAAGTTTAAGTTCCAGATTCAGAGGCAAATCCCCAAAAGTCCTCCCTTCAATCCTTATGTAACACCATTTTCTATCGGCCAGCCAGGGGACGTAATCGCTTGGGGATATATGGATATTTTCGGGCGGGATTTCGTAATCCAGCAGGCTGGTGACAGCGCTCGTCTTGGAAATCTTCTTGGACTCAAGCCTTTCCCTTTCAAGCATGTTCAAAAAGTCAGTGTTACCGCCGAAATTGAGCTGGTAAGTACGCTCAATTTTAACCCCTCTGTCCCGGAACAGCTTGGTTAGAACCCTGTGAACTATGGTAGCTCCAACCTGCGATTTTACATCGTCTCCGATGAGGGGGAGGCCTCTATCTTCAAAGCGTTTGCGCCAATATTCTTCCCTGGCGATGAAAACAGGTATGCCATTCACGAAGGCACAACCTGCCTCAAGAATTTGCTCCACATACCATTTTGTGGCCATCTCGCTCCCTACCGGGAGGAAATTGACCACCACATCGGTCCCTGTATCCTTCAGGATTTTGACAATATCAGCTGTAGAGCCAGGAGCCTTGGTGATTACTTGCTTGAGGTAACGACCAAGCCCGTCGTGAGTCATGCCACGATGCACAGGCACACCTAAATGGGGAACTTCGGCAAATTTGGCAGTATTGTTTGGTGGGGTAAAGATCGCTTCGGAAAGGTCTTTGCCCACTTTGTTCGCATCAATGTCAAAAGCTGCACTGAATTCTATATCTCTAACATGGTATCCGCCCAGGTTCACATGCATGAGGCCCGGGACGAAAGCATCGTCCGGAACATCCCGGTAGTAATAGACTCCCTGCACGAGGGCAGAGGCGCAGTTCCCCACCCCAATGATCGCTACCCTGACCTTCTTACCCATCTTGGCTCCTCCTTTGAATATTTGTGGTTTTACACAATAACACAAACGGTAGCAAAAGGCAAATGCGCCCGTAAGCTGGAACCCAGGTGCACATGTGTCAAGGATTTTGACCTGACGATGCTGTTATTGTATAATTTTACAAAGCACGAGATGCGGAAGCGGAGGTGAAGTCAATATGTGGCTTTGGGATCCGATTTACTTTATATTTGCCTTGCCTGCTTTACTCCTCGCCCTTTACGCTCAGTTCAAGGTTCAGAGTGCGTACTCTCGCTATTCCCGCATCCGAAATCGGTTAGGGATTGATGGGGTAAGAGCGGCTGAAATTCTACTTAGGCACAATGGTTTATACGGGGTAAACATTGAAGGGGTGCGCGGGATGCTGACAGACCATTATGATCCCCGCACTAAAACCCTGAGGCTATCAGCAGGGGTGGCTAGAGTACCCTCTATAGCAGCTATAGGAATCGTTGCTCATGAGATTGGCCATGCTACTCAGGATGCTGAAAACTACCTGCCCCTTAAGATCCGTTCCGGGCTCGTACCCATGGTAAACCTCGGCTCCTGGCTCGGCCCTATCCTTTTCTTTGCTGGCTGGCTCCTTAACGCTTTTGACCTGGCAGCCTTAGGCCTTATACTATTCTCCCTGGGAGCGGTCTTTGCATTGGTAACTCTGCCAGTAGAGTTTAATGCTTCCAGACGGGCTCTCAAAATGCTTCGCGAAGCGAACCTGGTTTCCCCCGAAGAATTGAAAGGTGTTAAGAGCGTGCTTTCGGCCGCAGCTTTAACTTACGTGGCAGCTCTTGCTCAGGCTATTTCTACTATACTTTACTACGCTTTTCTGCTCACGGGCTTGAGGAGGAAGGAATAATAGCTGAAAAGAAGAATTTGCTTGACTTTGAATACAGAGAGCTGGATAAGCTCCTGACCGAATGGGGAGAGCCATCTTACCGCACAAAGCAGCTTTGGGAATGGGTCTATAAGCATCTTGTAGATAATTTCCATCAAATGACAAATCTACCTAAGGAGCTCCGTCAGCGCCTTGAAGAGGAGTTTTCCTTAAGCTTTCTGGAACCCCTGGAAACGCTGGAATCAGCCGATGGCTCTACCCGTAAAGTGCTCTTCAGGTTGCCAGATAAAGAGACCATTGAAAGCGTCCTTATGCTTTATGAGCGCAGGAGAACCGTATGCGTTTCAACACAAGTAGGCTGCCCAATAGGTTGCCCTTTCTGCGCCACGGGGCGAAGCGGTTTCCGCCGCAACCTTAAGCCAGGGGAAATAATAGCCCAGGTCCTGCACTTTGCCCGCGAGGTCAAAAAAGCGATGCAAAATGATTCCTCAAAGCCTATAACCAATGCGGTGTTTATGGGAATGGGGGAACCCTTTTTAAATTACGAAGCCACCCTCCAGGCCATAAGGGTATTAAACGACAAGGAAGGTTTTAACCTGGGCGCTCGGCGCTTCACTATCTCAACTGTGGGTATTGTGCCAGGAATAAAACGGTTAGCGGAAGAAGGGCTTCAAATTGAGCTGGCGGTCTCCCTTCACGCTCCCAACGATGAAATAAGGGATCGGCTTGTGCCAGTGAACAAGGGCTATCCTATAAGGCGTCTCCTAATAGCTTGCCAGGAATATATTAAGAAAACCAACCGGCGTATCACCTTTGAATACATCCTGATAAATGGAATTAACGATAGCATCACTCATGCCCGCGAGCTGGCTTCCCTTCTGGGCGATATGTTATGTCATGTAAACCTTATCCCCATGAATCCTATTCCGGGCGTATCCATGGGACCACCCCCAAAGAACCGGGTTCTAGCCTTTGAGGAGGAACTTAAACGCCGGGGGATTTCGGTAACCCTGAGGACCAGTAAAGGGTTAGATATCCAGGCCGGGTGCGGTCAGCTGAGGTTGAGAGTTAAAAGCAATGCCTAAACCCATTAAAATTGCCCCATCTATACTTTCAGCCGATTTTGCCCGCCTTGGAGAGCAGGTTAAAGAGGCTGAAGCGGCAGGAGCTGATTACATCCACATTGATGTTATGGACGGACACTTTGTCCCCAACATAACCGTTGGCCCCTTAGTGGTAAGAGCCCTGAGGCGGATAACTTCTCTGCCCTTAGATGTGCACCTGATGATAGAAAGGCCGGAGCAATTTGTGGATGAATTCTCCAGAGCTGGGGCAGATATAATCACAGTGCACTGGGAGGCGTGCCCGCATATTCACAGAGTGTTGGTGAAAATACGGGAATCAGGCAAAAAAGCGGGAGTATCCATAAACCCCGCTACTCCTGTCTGGGTTCTGGAAGAGATCGTAGGAGAAGTGGATCTCATCCTGGCCATGACCGTTAATCCTGGCTTTGGCGGGCAGAAGTTAATACCCAATACTATGGCTAAAGTGGAGAAGCTCAGAAAGATGCTTGAAGAGAAAGGAGTATCTCCTGAGATAGAGGTAGATGGAGGTGTAAACGAAGAAACAGCCCCCCTGCTGGTGCGGGCAGGAGCGCAAGTGCTTGTAGCGGGGGCTGCTATCTTTGAATCGCCTTTAGGCGTGGGGGAAGCGATACGGAGGATAAAAGCTGCTGCCTTAGCAGCAGCGGAGCTTTAAGTTTTGCTCAAGGCTTTGAGGCATTTGGTGCATATATAAACACGCCTTCTCTGGCCCCCGATGTAGATGGTTTTGCGCTGAATATTAGGGAGCCACTTCCTTTTAGTAGCATGTTTGGAGTGGCTTACGTTATGGCCGAATTGAACTCCTTTGCCGCATATCTCACACACTGCCACCTTTATCCCTCCTTCCGCTCAAATTTCGGTTCATAATATCACAAAAATTTTTAAGAAGCAAATCGCATTAACCGCATGAACCCTGCCCAGCACCTTATTTCGTTGCCTTCCGGGCCTCTTTATGTTATAAAGAACAAAAAACGCGGAGGTAGAAAAATGGGCGTGAAGCTTACTTTTTATGGCCATGCTTGCTTTATTGTAGAAGGGGCCGGGACAGCTCTTATTATAGACCCTTTCATTACCGGAAATCCACTGGCCCCTGCAAGCTCTGAAACGGTTAAGGTTCAATATGTTCTGGTAAGCCATGGCCATGGAGACCACCTGGGGGATGCCATTGATATCGCACGCCGCAACAACGCCACCGTCATCTCTAACTTTGAAATAGCTTCTTATTGCCAGAACCAGGGGGTAAACGCTCACCCCCTTCACATAGGGGGAGGATGGAATTTCCCCTTCGGCCGGGTAAAACTTACTCCAGCTTTCCATGGCTCTTCCCTTCCTGATGGAAGTTATGGCGGAAACCCTTGCGGATTCCTCATCTATATGGAAGGCATAAAAATTTACCACGCCGGAGATACGGGCCTGACCTATGAAATGAAGCTTATCGGGGAAGAGGGAGTGGATATAGCCCTATTGCCTATAGGGGATAACTTCACCATGGGGCCTGATGATGCCCTAAGAGCAGTTAAACTTCTGGAGCCCAAGGTAGTTATACCCATGCATTATGACACTTTTGATGTGATAAAGCAGGACCCCTATGCCTTTGTAAGAGCCGTAGAAAAAGAAACCAAAGCACGGGGAATCGTGCTTAAGCCCGGTGAAAGTTTTTCTTACCCCTGAACCTCAGGGAGGTCAAAGGCTTCGGGCTAACCTGACCCCAAGGGTATAAGCTTCAGCCAGAGCAGTGGGGTGAGCCCGAATTTGTCCGGGCTCCTCCACTTCAGTGAAAAACAGCTCATCTGTGTATATTACATCAATAGTGCTAAAGAAAGCCCGGATTATCCGGCGCGATGGCTCAAAGGTATCGGGTTTGCCAGGGGCTCCCGCTACAGAGATAAAAACCCCCGGGCGTTTCTTCCCTGTGGGGGATACGCTTTTATTAAAGCGGGTCTTAAGAACCCAGAAAGGCTCACACCGGTCAATTACAGCCTTTAGCTGGGCAGGAGGCCCAAGGAAATAAATGGGAGCCGCCACGACGAGAGCTTTCATTTCCCTGAATTTCTGGTAGAAAAGTTCCATATCGTCCTGGATTATGCATTCTCCCGTGTCCCAGCATCCATTGCAATGAGTGCATCCCTGGATATTGAGGAGGCTCAAGACCACTTTCTCGGTATCAACTCCCACGGTCCTGGCACCAGCAAGAACCTGGTCCAGAAGGATCTCGCTGTTACCCCCTCGCCTTGGGCTTCCCATTATGCCCAGGATCATTCCTCAACCTCCCTGATAAGTTTTTCCGCATATTTAAGCAACAGCTCTATTTCCTCCTCGGAAAACTTCTTCGCTTTAAAATACTCCTTCAGAAGTCCCCTCCAGTCGGAGGGGTCTAATGCCTCGGGGCCTGCAGTGAAGCGCGAGCGCCTTTCTATTTCTTTTTCAACCCCAACGAAATAATAGCAATTGCTAAGAAGTTCCCGAACTTTCTCTTCGTTTAACCTCTGGCCTTCCTTCATTTTAACCTTGACCCTGACAACTGCTCCGCTCACTTTTTCCTTATAAGCCTGGAGCTTGTTCATAAGGATTTTTTCTGCCTCTTTTTCTCCCCGCACATCAGCTTCAATGGTCAGGAAAGGGCGAGCTTTAACGGGTATAAAATCCCATGTGGTTTCACCTTTGCGAAGGTGCACCTTAACAAAGCCCTTGCTTTCGTGCTCTTCACTGAAATCTATCCGCTCCAGGCTCCCGGAATATATCACCGGGGGCTGATTACCAGGATTTAAATCCTGAAAGCAGTGGATGTGCCCGAGAGCCACATAATCCCATGGACCAGATAAAAGGACACTCCTGGGAACCTCAAAATCATCCCCAAGGATTATAGCTTTTTCCGACCCATACCTTGCCCCTATGACGCTGAAATGCCCGGCTAAGACGGAGGGAATTTTGGGGTCAATCTCCTGGGCAAGCTTTTGAAGTTCCTCTTCAATTTTGAATTCTTCCCATCCTTTTTCCTCTTTAAGAGTGCGGATGAAAGCCCGTGGCGGGTAAGGCATAGCTGCTATTTGCAAACTTCCGCGCCTGGTTTCCAGCCTTATAACCCCCGGACGGCGGAAAACGTAAACGTTAGGCACTTTAAGGGCACTGAAAATATCAAGAGAACTGGCTTTCTGGGGATGCTCCGGGAGATCGTGATTGCCCCCCACAAGAATTACGGGTATACCGGCATCGGCCAACTTCTTAACCCTGTAAGCGAGTTCTCTCTCGTAAGTAGGGAGTGGATTACGCCCTTTATAAGCATCCCCACAGAAAAGGACTGCATCAACCTCGCTCTTCAAAGCATAATCCACGACCTCATCAAGCCTGTCCAGGAAATCCCTTACCCTGCTTGATACACCCGTCTGGGGATCCAGCGGGCCATAGCTTTCTATACCCAGATGCAGGTCGGAAAAATGGATGAGGTAAAGCGGTTCGCCCCTCACCATTAATCACCCCTCACTAACTTTCTGGCTATTGCATTATGCTTCCTCACGATTTCACCCACGTCCACGGTAAGCAGTTCCCCATCTTTCACCACTATCCTGCCATTAACAACCGCCAGGTCAACTTTTACCGGAGAGCAGAAGACCAGAGAGGCAACAGGGTCATGGACGGAAGCCCCGGCATATTCCAGTCTTTCCAGGCGAATTCCGATGAAATCAGCAGCCTTGCCCGGTTCCAAAGAGCCAATGTCATCCCTACCTAATACTTTAGCCCCCCCTTTGGTGGCCATCTCTAAGACATCTTCTGCATCTATGGCATCAGCGCCGTAGCGGACTCTCTGAAGGAGCAAAGCCTGACGAACTTCTGCCAGCATATGGGAACTATCGTTAGAGGCGCTTCCATCAACAGCTAATCCGACTTTTACTCCCGCTCTCAACATCTCTATCACAGGGGATATACCTGAGCCTAAACGCATGTTGGAAGTGGGGCAATGGGCGACTCCGGAACCTGTTTCAGCCAGGATCTTTATATCCCTGGAGTTTACATGGACTACGTGAACGAACCATACATCATTTCCAAGCCAGCCAAGCTGAGCCATATAGTCAATAGGACGCACTCCGTATTTTCCCAGGCAGAATTCTTCTTCGTCCAGGGTTTCAGCCAGGTGAGTGTGCAGCATGAGATTGTAGCGCCTGGCCAGCTGAGCTGTCTCCTTCATCAGTTCAGGAGTTACCGAGAAAGGTGAACAAGGAGCAAGGGCTATCCGACACATGGAGCCAGGCGATGGGTCATGGTAAGTTTTTATCAGTCTCTCACAATCAGTCAGGATTTCTTCCTCGCTCTGGACAACCTCATCGGGTGGGAGGCCGCCCTTGGATCGCCCCAAAGACATGCTTCCACGACAAGGGTGGAACCTGATGCCTATCTCCTTAGCAGCTCGGATTTCTTCGTCCAGGGAGACATCGTTAGGGAAAATGTAGAGGTGATCGGTGGTGGTAGTGCACCCTGAAAGAAGCAATTCTGCCATTCCGACCAGGGCACTTATGTAAACAGCTTCGCCTGTGAGGCGGGCCCAGATAGGGTAAAGGTGAACAAGCCAGTCAAAAAGTTTGGCATTCTGAGCCTGAGGCACAACCCTGGTAAGGGTCTGGTAAAGGTGGTGGTGAGTATTGACCATGCCCGGTAACACTATCATACCTGAGGCATCTATGGTGATATCAGCGGTGGAAGGCAGTTCCCTGGTAGGCCCTACAGCTTCAATGAAATTATCCCGGACCAATATCGCTCCATCGTAGAAGCGAGTCCTCCTGTCATCCATGGTAAGGATAAGGTCAGCATGGCGAAGGAGCAGTGTTGGCATTATAGCTACTCCCAGTTTATGATCCACACGCACAACGCGGCCAGGATTATGGTGGCCGAGATCAAGGCGAACCATTGCCTGAGGTTAAATCCCTGGTCCTTGGCGGAAAGGACGAGGATAATCACCATTCCTATTGCCAGCACAATCCACTGGGAAAGCATTGGGTGGTTCTGGTAGAAATTTTTCAGTTTCTCCATTGCTGACCTCCGACCATCACTTTTCAAAGTTGGTTTAAGTTTAACATCAAACCTTAATCTTAGCAAAAAGGATTGCCCCAGGCATGGGCACCTTACCTTCCCCCTTGTGGGCCAGGCAAGCATGGTTCTTTATCTCACTCGTGGGCAATCGGCCAATGCTTGTGGTTTGCCCCTTTGAGAACTTTTTGGGGAAAAACCCCTTTTCCCCCACCCTCGTGGGCTTGGGGTTTGCCATGGTTTTTGGTCCCACTCGCGGGCAATTCACTATTGCTGGCGGTTTGCCCCCTTTTGAAAAAGCCTGGGGGGCACCCCCCAGT
>CAZZMI010000052.1:0-15754 GCA_964655275.1 uncultured Anaerolineae bacterium
TGCAGGATAATCTTTCTTCAGCTCTTTCTGTGGTGGAAAAAGCGGTAGCTACCCGCAGCACTCTGCCTGTCCTCAGCAATGTTTATCTGGAAGCCAGAGAAGGAAGGCTTATGCTTTCAGCCACGAACCTGGATATAAGCATAACCTGCTGGATAGGAGCAAGTATTGAGGAAGAAGGTGCCACTACAGTTCCTGCGCGTCTTTTTTCCGATTTTGTGGATTCCCTTCCTTCAGAACCTGTGGAGCTGGAGCTTATAGTTCGAACCCAGACTCTTAACATTCGTTGTGGCCGTTTTGAGGCTAACATAAGGGGGATAGATGCCAGTGAATTTCCCGAGGTGATGACGGCTTCCAAATTGGAAGGCCAGAGCACCCGAATAATTACTCCTTTGAGGCCTCTAACTTTGCGCAAAGTTATCCAGCAGGTTGCTTTTGCTGCTGCCTCTGAGGAAACTCATCCTTTCCTGAGTGGAGCTTTTACTTCTCTGGAGGGGGATCGGCTAACCCTTGCTGCCACCGATGGGTATCGCTTATCGGTAAGGAATGTGACCTTGCCCCAGCCTGTGGAGGAATCCCTTGAAGTCATAGTACCAGCCAGGGCCCTCACTGAGCTTGCACGCATTGCCACCGAGGCCGATGAATCCCAACCTATAGAAATCCTTGTACCTCATGGCCGGAACCAAATCCTTTTCCACCTGAAGGGGCGTTCGGAAGGCCCTATAATGGCTATAGAGCTCTTATCCCAGCTTATAGAAAGCACTTATCCCGATTTCCGTGCCCTCATTCCCAAAGCTTACAACACCAGAGCGGTGGTGCAAAAGGATTCTTTCCTTAAGGCTTTAAAGATTGCCCATCTATTTGCCAAAGATAGAGACAACATGGTAAAGCTGGAGATAGCTCCGGGGTCGGAGTTGCTCCCAGGCTTTATCACCATAAGTGCTATGAGCCGCCAGTACGGGGATAACGTAAGCCAGATAGAAGCCAAGGTCCAGGGTTCCCCGCTGGAGATCGCTTTCAATGTGAAATACCTCATAGAAGCCCTTTCGGTAATGGAAGAAGATGAAATTGCTCTGGAAGCTACTACCTCCTCAAGTCCTGGTGTCCTTAAGCCAGCGGACGGGGAAGAGTTCATCCACGTTGTCATGCCCATGTATCTTGAGGAGGAGTAAGTTTTGGCAGAAGCAGTCCGATGCTTGAGGGTTTCGGAGCTTACGGAACGCATAAGGTTTCTTATCAATTCAGATTTTGCCCTCCAGGACGTCTGGGTTGAGGGTGAAATCTCCAATTTTTCCCCCGCTCTTTCCGGCAATTATTACTTTTCCCTTAAGGACGAGAAAGCAGTAATTCAGTGCATGATGTGGAAGGAGATGGCCTCCTCCCTTCCTTTCATCCCTTCCGATGGGGACCACGTTATAGCCCATGGCTATGTGGACATTTACCCCCCTAAGGGCGTTTACCAGCTTTACGTTGATGAGCTTAAGCCTGTAGGATTAGGCCTTATATACATAAAGCTTGAGCAATTGAAGGCTCGTCTAAGCCAGGAAGGCCTCTTTGACCATAGCCGTAAAAGGCCATTGCCTCGCTTCCCCAAGCGCATTGGGCTTGTCACTTCGCCTTTTGGAGCCGCTATAAGGGACATTTTGAGGATAATAGGCAGGCGTTACCCCCTGGCCGAAATAATCCTCTCCCCTGCTCAGGTCCAGGGAGAGGAAGCTCCCATCAGCATCGTTGAGGCTCTACGGCTCCTCAACGCATGGGGCCAGGTGGACCTAATAATCCTGGCGCGAGGGGGTGGATCCTTTGAAGAGCTTATGCCCTTTAATGACGAGCAAGTGGTGAGGGCTGTGGCTTCCTCCGAGATCCCCGTAATCTGCGGCGTCGGCCACGAGATTGATTACACCCTGGCCGATCTGGCCGCTGACCTGAGGGCTCCAACTCCATCAGCAGCGGCGGAAATGGCCGTCCCCGACCAGGAAGAGCTGCGGGAGCATATCCGTGGTTTTGCCAGGAGGTTGGAGCTGGCTTTACATAACAAACTCCAGGAATCCAGGCAGAGGCTGGAAAAGGAGAAGATGGCGCTCGCAGCTTGTTCTCCTTCGGCAAAAATTACCCTCTGGCGCCAGCAAGTAGATGAGATTGGGATGCGCTTGAGCCAGATCGTCTCCAGTAGCTTAGCCATAAGAAAAAGCCAGGTTGAAACTCTAAGGGAAAAGCTTGAAGCTCTTAACCCTTTAAGCGTTCTTAAAAGGGGCTATGCTCTGGTCTATTCACGCTACGGGAAAATCATAAAAAGCGTGAATCAAGTTCATCCGGGCGATAGTTTTACCGTTAAGCTATGGGATGGGAGCTTCAAGGGGAAAGTGGTTGCCGGGAAACTAAAACCTCAAAAGCAGGGCATTTTGCCCATCTTTAGGTTGGAATGAGCATGAAGAACTGGTGATAAAGGGAGCGATGCCTCCAGCCAGAGGTGTTGGGGGTATCCTCCCGAATGTTTTCAAAAGGGGGAAATTAGCTCAGCATTTGCTTCCTGCCCCCAGGTAGGAGCCGGATATACGTTTGTAAGCCCGGAGCTCGCAGGGCAATCAGATCAAAAATTAACACAAGGAGGTGCTCGCATGAGACCAGGACCTAAGGCCAGAGAATGGGTTGAGAGAGATCGCAAAGTCATATCGCCTTCTTACACGCGCCCCTACCCCTTTGTGATGGAGAAAGGCCTTGGTGCTGAGGTCTGGGATGTGGATGGAAATCGCTACATTGATTTCAATGCTGGGGTTGCTGTGGTGGCCACAGGCCATTGCCACCCAGAAATTGTCCAGGCTATAAAAGAACAGGCCGAGAAGTTCATCCACATGGCCGGGACAGATTTTTATTACCCCCTCCAGATAGTTCTGGCAGAAAAACTCAACGAAATTGCTCCCATGAAAGAAGATGCCATGATTTTCTTCACCAACTCGGGAACCGAATCCATTGAAGCAGCCTTCAAGCTCGCTCGCTATGTTACCCGCAGACCTTTAACTTTGGCGTTCATTGGGGCTTTCCATGGCCGCACCATGGGTTCCCTGAGCTTAACCGGTTCCAAAGCCGTTCAGAGGCGCGGCTTTTTCCCCCTTGTCCCCGGAGTAGTGCATGTGCCTTATGCCTATTGTTACCGCTGTGCTTTCCGCCAGGAATATCCTTCGTGTGATCTTTATTGCGTGCAATACATTGAAGATGTGGTCTTTAAGACCTATGCCCCCGGAGATGAATTTGCTGCCGTCTTCGTGGAGCCGATCCAGGGAGAAGGTGGGTATATAGTGCCACCCCCGGAATTTTTCCCCCGCTTGAAAGCCCTTGCTGATAAATATGGGTTCTTGCTGGTGGTGGATGAAATCCAGAGCGGGATGGGACGCACAGGCAAAATGTTCGCCATTGAGCATTGGGGCGTTGAACCCGACATAATTTGCGTAGCCAAAGGGATTGCTTCGGGTTTACCCTTAGGGGCGATGATAGCGCGCAAGTCCCTCATGATTTGGCCATCGGGTGCCCACGGAAATACTTTCGGTGGGAATCCCCTCTCTTGTGCGGCGGCACTGACCACTATAAAGCTTCTGGAAGAAGGACTTATGGAAAATGCCGCTAGACTGGGCGAATACGCCCTCAAGCGCATCCACCAGATGGCCGAAAGGCACCCCATTATTGGCGATGTGAGGGGCAAGGGGCTTATGATAGGGATTGAGCTGGTGAAAGACCGCAAAACCCGGGAGCCGATCCCTGAGGTAAGGGATAAAGTGCTTTACCGGGCCTTTGAGAAAGGCCTTCTCATTCTAGGAAGTGGGCTGACATCCATAAGGATCATGCCACCTCTGGTTATAACCCAGGAGCTCATGGATGAGGGACTGGAAATACTGGAAAGCGCCATAGCTGAGATAGAGGAGGAAATCCTTTGAGGAGGAGCTTTTTCATCCTGGCCCTCCTCCTGGTCCCGGCTATAGCCCCCCTCACCTACCCTGGCTTCATCCGAACCCTGGCCACATTCCTTCCAGTTTACAGGGTTGCGGATTGGAGCTGGAACCCTCTGGGTGAGGGGGGCTTCCTGGCTTATTGGCTGGCCTCCTGGTTTCAGAGGGTTGGCCTATCAGGATCGCAGGCAGTAAAAGCTGTTTGGGCCTTCAGCCTGTTCTTGGGGGGGACAGGCGTTTTCTTTTGTTTATACAGGAAAAGCTCACAAGCAGCCCTGCTGGCTTCAATGCTTTACGTTTATTCCCCTTTCCTTTTGTCGGGTATTTACGTGAGAGGGGAGCTGGAAGAGCCCCTTTTCTGGGGGGTGCTCCCCTGGCTTTTCGCCGCTCTCGGCTTTGACGATAGGCCACTGTGGGGAAGTTTTATAGCTTCGGGGGTGAGCTTGCTTTTAGAAATTACTCACCCCGGGCTGGCTATTCTCGCCTTGATGGCTGGCTTTTCGTATGCTACCCTCTGCCGAAGCTGGGCTTTCTTCCTGCTTTCGCTGCCAATTTCTTTCGCCTTCTATGCCTTTAACCGGGGAAATTTTCCTCCTTCCCATGCCGATTTTTTCGCCCATTTTGTTCTGCCTTTCCAATTTTTCTCGGCCTGGTGGGGGGTGAAAGCAAGTTCCCCGGGCTGGATTGAGGAAATGCCTTATCAGCTCGGGGTAATGCCTCTGGTTCTGGCATCCCTTTCTCTCCCGGGCTGGGCAAAAGACAGGGATAGATTGGGAGGCCTTGCTTTAGCTTTATTTATCATCCCCGTGCTCCTGGCCTTGCCCATCGCTTCCCCATTCTGGAAGCTCACCCAATACTGGAAGCTCTTGCGGTATCCCTGGGAGGTGCTTGGCTTTGCGGCTTTGGGCCTTGCCCTCTCAGGAGGACTTTCCATAAAGTATATTTCGGCCTTCAAAAGTTGGCCTGTCTGGGCCGGCCTCGTTGCCTTGACATTGCTGGGAAGTTACCGCTATCTTGAACCCGAGTTTACCCCTTATCGCCCCAGGCCTGAACCTTTAGCGGTCATAGGAAACGATAACGCGATACTGGTTGATTGTTGGCTTAAAGGGGAACCGATCCCCAGTGGGAAACTGGAGATTGAATTGCTCTGGCAAGCTCTGAGGCCATTTGACCGGGATTATTCCATTTTCGTGCACTTTCTGGATGCGCAGGGGAGAAAGTGGGCTCAGCGTGACCAGCCCCCACTGAATGGGGAAAAGCCCACTTCCTCGTGGGCTCCAGGTGAATTAATAGCGGATAAATACACTATGGAGTTAAGCTCCGGATTGCCTGATGGGCCTTTCTCCCTGGCTATAGGGATATATCGCTGGGATACGGGGGAAAGGTTAAAGGTGCAAGGACGGGAGGATGGTCAAGCGATAATACCCTTGGAGGAGTGCAAATTTTGGGAAGAGAGGAGTGGCTCTGGGCAATAAAGGCTTCGGTTCTAATAGTAATTCTGACCACCGTACCCTACGTGGTAGGATACTGCTGTTCCACCCCTGAAAGGATTTTTACAGGTGCTTTCTACGACCTCAGCGATTACAACAGCCATTTAGCCAAGATTCAGCAGGGATACCGGGGCAGCTGGCAGTGGAAAATCCCTTTCACCTCCGAACCCCATAGAGGGGGGCTTATCCATCCATTTTACCTTGCCCTCGGCCACTTAGCCCGATCCTTAAATCTGAATTTAGCCTTAACTTACCATTTGGCCCGGTTTGTGGGTGGGGTGCTGGCCTTAACCCTGGCTTACAGGTTCATAGCCATTTTCCTGGAAAAAGTAGAATGGCGCCGGACGGCTTTCCTTCTGGCTTCCCTTGGTTCAGGGCTGGGGTGGCTCCTTAAACCTTTGTTTCCACCCAACATTTTCCCCATTGATTTCTGGCTCAGCGATTTTTACCTTTTCTTTTCCATCATGGCCTTTCCGCATTTCTCCTTCTCCCTCTCTTTCATGCTTATTGCCTGGATTTTATTGCTGCGGAAGGGAAAGGGCCCGGGGAAAGGAGAGGCCCTGGGGGCAGCTCTTTCCGGCCTCGCCTTGGCCTTGATCCATCCTTACATGCCTCTTATCCTTGACCTCGTGCCTGCCTTGTTCTGGAGCATAGAAGCTGTTGGCAAAAAGTCTTTTCCTTTCCGAAAGTTTGCCACTCTTGGCCTTATGCTCCTTTTCCAGGCCCCTTACGTGCTCTATTGTTACTTTCTCTTCAACCATAACCCAGTTTTCTCCGGGTGGATTTCTCAGAACCTGACCCTTTCTCCTCCGTTTTACCATTACCTGTTCGGTTCAGGGATTATAGGCTTACTGGCGGGCCTTGGAGCTTTTGCCCCTGGAATTCCTTTTCAGAAGAAAGCTTTTCCCTTGCTCTGGGCGACCATCGCCCTTGTGCTCGCCTATGGGCCCTGGAATTTTCAACGTCGCTTGACGGAGGGGTGGACCCTGGCAGGAGGAGTTCTTGCTTCGTGGGGATGGCACAAGGTTTTAGAGCCCCAGTTTCTAAAAATTTCCATTGCGAGGATAAAAACCTTCTGGTTTGCCCTTATAGTTCTGACTTCTCTATCAAACCTTGTGCTCTTAAGCCTCGCCATTTACGGTATTATGACAGGCTATTCGGATTTCTTTTACCCCGCTGAAGTGGTGAAAGCCGTAGACTGGCTCGGGGCTCATTGCAGGCCTGAAGAAGTGACCCTTTCTGCTTACAATATGGGCAACTTGATACCGGCCAGGACCGGATGCAGTGTTTTCCTGGGCCATGAGATGGAAACCGTGGATTTTGTCAGGAAATGGAATATAGTTAAAGCTTTCTTCAACCATCTCAGCCGGGAAGAAAGGTGTGCCATCCTTGAGGAACATGGAATAAACTTTGTCTTCTACGGGCCTTATGAGAGAACCCTCGGGATCTTAAGTCCTGGAGAGCTTGAGTGTGTTGAAAGGGTTTACGAAGGGGAGGAGGTGGAAATTTTCCGCTTTTGCCCTCGCGCAAACTTGAAGTAAAATCTTTAAAAATTCAGCGGGTGATAGCCATGATCATAGCGGTCATAGATGGTCTTGGGGGAGGAATTGGGGCCGAAATAGTAGCCCGACTGCGGCAGGAATTACCCCTTGAGGTTGAAATAATCGCTTTGGGCACCAATGCCATCGCTACCGAAAAAATGATGAAAGCTAAAGCTAATCGTGGGGCTACCGGGGAAAATGCAATCCGCATCTCGGTGCGGGAGGCCGATTTCATAATAGCCCCCCTGAGTATACTGATACCTCATTCCCTCATGGGAGAAGTGACTCCGGGCATAGCAGAAGCCGTAGCTTTAGCTCCTGGCCACAAGCTTGTCTTGCCAATAGTCCAGCCTGGCCTTGAAATATTGGGACTGGAATGGAAGCCTTTATCCAAACAAATTAGCGAGGCTATTCAGATTATCAGGGAAAAGTCAGGACTTGCACCTCCGGAAAGTAAGGAAAGCGTAAGGGAATCGTAAGGATTGCGTCAAGCAATAGGCGAGGCTTTATCTTAAAATAGAAGTGGGGTGTAGGGGGCAAGGCCAGCAACCCGGATTCTCCTCCTTAGCACAAAGTCGGGGGCGCAATGCCCCCGACTTTGTGTTTTAGGCCAACCCAACCATGGATTGGCCTGGCTGTATCGGGATGCCTTTGCTTCGGAGGAATTCCTCCACAGCAAAGAGAAATTCAAGGAGCAAGGGTTTTGTAGAAGCTTTACCCATGTGCCCCACCCGGAAGATTTTGCCTTCAAAAGGCCCAAGCCCCCCTGAAACAAGGATGCCGTGCTTTTCCGCCAGAAATTCCATGAATTCTCTAACAGAGAGTCCTTCCCGCATTTTAACCGCAGTGGCTATGGGTGAAGCTACTGGTTCTTCCACCAGCATTTCAAATCCAAGGGCTTTTAACCCTTCCCTCACGGCCCTGGCGGCTTTCCTGTAACGTTCAAAATGGGCCTCAAGGCCTTCTTTCTCCAGGATGCGTTTAAGGCTTTCCCTGAGGGCTACAATGTTATTGGTGGGCAAAGTTGTGGGATAGGGGTGCCACCCTGCCCACTTTATGGCATACTCTTTCCAGGTCTTAAGGCTGAGGTACCAGCCGTGCGGGTTATGGTTTCTTTCCACAAACTCCCAAGCTAAGGGGCTCACAGATATGAAAGCAAGCCCAGGAGGGCATTCCAGGCACTTGTTGGCGACAGTTATGCAGAAATCTATGCCCCATTCATCTACCGGCAGAGGCACCCCTCCGAGAGAGGAGATAGCATCTACAATTATGAGCAAGCCTTTTTCTTTAGTTACCCTGGCCAGCTCTTCCAGGGGGTTCATGACAGTGGTGGAAGTTTCGTGGTGGACAATGGCTACCCCTTTAGCTTCTGGATGTTCTTGGAGGAGACGCCTGAGTTTTTCTGGGTCGAGGGGATGGCCCCATGGGGCTTCAAATTTTATTACCTTCAGGCCCCAGGATTCAGCTATGGAGACAAGCCTATCGCCAAAGAAACCATTCGTTCCTACCACTACGGTATCGCCAGGGGAAAAGGCGCTTCCGAAAGCCATATCAATTGCGCCTGATCCTGCGGCAGGCACGATGAACAGGTCGTTTTCAGTCTGGAAGATTTTTTTAAGCAAGCCAAGGGTTTCAGTATAGATTTCCATCCATTCAGGGCCATAGTGCCTTGGAGTAGGCCTGGCCATGGCAGCCAAAACCTCTTCTTCCACCTCGCACGGTCCGGGGATAAAAAGTTTATAGCGCATGTTTTCCTCCTTACAGTGATGTAATGAGTTTGTCCAAGGTTTCCCTGAACTCTACCCACCTTATGCGGGATAACCCGAGCTTGCGGCGGAGGTGCTCGGGTTCCATACCGGCTTTGTAATCCTTTAAAGCTCTTGTCCATCGGAGCATTTCAAAGGTTACACTTCGGCTCAAGCCTGCAGCCTGGGCCAGTTCGTGAAGGATGTACTCAAGGTTGCGACCGGTGCATTCAAAAAGTTTTTCTCGTGGTTTATATTGCTCAAGGTAGGCTTTGAAAGTGGGGACTATTTCTGGAGGAAGGGAAAGCCTTCGTTCCTTGTATTGCAATTTGGGATTAGTATAGCGGATTAAGACAGCCGGATTCATCGGATCGGAGAGGTCAAAATCCACAAAGCGCAAGTTCAGGCATTCGCTCTTTTTAATTCCGGTGCTGAGGAGCAGGAGGAAAAGCAGCAGCGGCCTGTAATCAGGTTTAGGGCCGGAGGCCATACGGTCAGCTGCTTTGAGCAATGCTTCTATTTCATCATCAGTCAGAAAATCGGGAAGCGGGGGAGTGGCTGGCCTGTGGGGAATGGGGGCAGCCGGATCCTGTGGTATTGCCCCGCTTTTCCAGAGCCACCGAAAGAAAACTTTCAGGGTTGTGAGGCGTCGGGCGTAGGATTTAGGCTTGCAAGGGGCTCCACGTTTGTAAAGCAGGTAATCAAGAAAGCCTTTTAAATCCAGCGTTCCTATAGAGCCAATAGGCCTATCATTCCCAAAGTAGCGGGTCAAAAGGCTTAAATCCCACAGGAAGGACTTCCTGGTGTTGAGAGTAAAGCCCTCCCTCTCCATGTAGCCCTTGAAGGTCTCTATAGCTTCGGCGAGGGGGGTGCGGGCTGTCAGCTTAACTTCTTCCAGAAGTGGTAGCTGCTTAGCCATAATTCTTCAGGCTTTTTTGCCCACATTTCAGAAGGAGGCCGCGCTGCCTTCTTTTCTTTTTTCTCGTGTATGACATTTATGCGTATTTGATTGCTCTGGGTGGAGTTTCCGGCTGAATCATAAGCTATAACGTGAATCACATGGGTTTCAGTGTATCCGGCCGTATCCGAGATTATTGTCATGCCATTGGAGAAAACAAGCTTGTAAGTCTGCCCTTCCACAAAGCTTTGAGCTAAAGTTATCTCCTGCCAGGAAATGCTGCCATCGGGATTGGTTACAGGGACAAGGGCGGTTATAACTGTGCCGGGAGCGGGGATGGTGTCAGACATCTTGATGGTCCACTTTAAGCTATAAGGTGGGACGGAGCTTTCACCTATTTTGTTGTTATCCAGGTAGAATTCAACCCTGTCCATGGAGATGTTATCGGTAGCGTGAGCCTGAATGTTCACCCATTCATCCTGTTCCATAACATAGATGTCACCATCTTCAGGGTGTATTATCTTCACCTTGGGTGGGGTATTGTCTACCGTCACCTGGATTATGGAGCGTTTAACAGTCTGGTCATGGTCCACAACCGTTAGCTGGAGGGTGTAAAGGCCTTCAAGCCCCGAAGTGTCCCAGTATTCCAGCACCCCGTTATCCACCTGGTTATAATGATCGCCTCCGATCTGACTCCAGGCTGAGGGGTTGAGCCCTTTGCCGACTTCCAAGCGGTATAGCATAAAGTTGGGGGACTTAGCATTGCCAATAATCGGAACCACCCCCCGGACATAAGAGTAAGGGGAAGGATTGAGAATGGCCACATCCCCACCTTGAGGGACAGGGCCATAAGAATCATCGTAAACGGTAGGTGGCTGAGGTATACCAGCCATCCTCACCCAGTCGGCAGCTTCAGGTGGATAGATTTCATAGACCCTTTCTTCTACCAAATCTGGAGGTGTGTAGACAGTAGCAAGCTTGCCATTAGCCTTATTTATAAGGAAAGCCTGGTGAACATTGCAGTAAGTAGTGGGTTCGGTCCCTTTGATGAATATCTCCTTTACCTTGTGAGGGCAGTGGGGATTCGGGAGGAGGCCGGAGATTGCGCATACTTCCATTTCAACGATATCTGGTGGGCGCTGGAAGTTTTCCTGGATGGGTTCGGGGCTTATCAGGCGTTCTACGAGGCCCTCGCCGTATGCCCTTTCCATGATGTTGTGCCATATGGGGGCAGCGGCTCTGGCTCCTGGCATGCGCTCCATGGGTTCGTTATCGGCATTCCCAACCCATACTCCTACACAGATCTGAGGTGTATAACCGATGGCCCATGCGTCTCGCCAGTCATCGGTAGTTCCTGTTTTAACGGCTGCTGGGCGCGAAATCTGGAGCGGGTTATTGACGCCAAAAGCTGCAATACGGGCCTTGTTGTCGGAAAGTATATGGGTGATAAGGTAGGCCAGCTGGGGGCTAAGGATCTGACGGGATTCTGGGGCTTTAAATTCTTTGAGAACCCGGCCGTTTTTGTCTTCAACCCGCAGGATGGCTACCGGCTGGAGTTCCCGGTAGCCGGGGAGGCGTTTCTCGGGTGGGACTGGCTCTCCCATCATTGTACCGCCGTTGGCAAAGACGGTATAGGCAAAGACCATATCCAAAAGGGTAACTTCACCACCGCCGAGGGTAAGAGATAAGCCGTAATGGTCAGCATTAAGGGTGGTTATTCCCATGCGGTGGGCGATATTGATCACGTTTTTTATCCCAACTTTGCTCAGGGTCCAAACTGCAGGGATATTATATGATCGGGCAAGGGCATTTCGCAGGCTCTGGGGGCCATGGTATTTACGGTCGTAGTTCACCGGGCAATACGGGGGATTGGGTGGGTCGGGGAAGCACATGGGCACATCCAGAAGCATTGTAGCAGGGGTAAAGCCCTGGGCCAGAGCTGTCACATAGGTGAAGGGTTTGAAAGCAGAACCAGGCTGGCGCGGGGAAATGGCCATATTGATTTCCCCGTGTATTTCCTCATTCCAGTAATCAAGGTTTCCCACCATGGCTAAGATTTCGCCTGTTCTGTTGCGCATTACCACTACAGCAGCATTAGATGGCTTCTTTACAATTTTGGGGTCATTCCGGATAGCTTCAATGTGCTTGCGAGCTTCTTCTTCCGCCAGCCGCTGGAATTCCATGTCCAGGGTTGTATACACTTTAAGCCCCCCTCTGTAGACCAAGTCGGGGCCGAATTCTTCTTCCAGAAGTTTACGGACATAAAGGGAGAAGTGGGGGGCGAGGATATTGGTCTTTTCCCGGAGTGGCCTTATCTTTATAGGGGTATAGTATTTAGCTTCTACAGCTTGTTCTGGGGTTATATACCCCTGGCGAACCATAGCATCAAGGACAAGGTGCTGGCGTTTGCGGGCTTCTTCAGGGTTATCAATGGGGTTGAGAGCGGGAAACTGGGGGATAGCGGCCAGCATCGCGCTTTCAGCCAGGTTCAATTCCCACACGTGTTTGCCAAAGTAAACCTGAGCAGCAGCCTCAACCCCGTAAGCCAGGTTACCATAGTAAATAGTGTTGAGATACCACTCCAGGATCTGGTCCTTGGGATAGCGGCGGGATATTTCCAGAGCTAAGATGGCCTCTTTAATCTTGCGAGCAATAGTTTTTTTGTATCGTTCTTCAGGGGGGATAACGGTGTTTTTGACCAGCTGCATTGTGATGGTGCTGGCTCCTTGGATGGGGTAGCCCCTGAGGTTATACCATATAGCCCTGGCTAAGCCTTCAAGGTCTATACCAGGGTTTTTGTAGAAATTTTTGTCCTCAATGGCGATGGTGGCCTGGCGGAGGTGCAAAGGAATTTTTTCCAGAGGAACCCAGGTGCGGTAACCGGCGAAGGGATCCCCAATCTCATAAAGCAAGTATTTTCCAGTTCGGTCGTATATCTTTGTACTTTCAAAGCTACCGGTGGCTATGTGCTCTATCGCTTTCGGGTCAGGCAGGGAATTAGCATAGTAGGCATAAACTGCAGCTACTCCTCCTGCCACTGCACTCCCCAGCAGGAAAGGCGCAGCCAGAGCCAGGAGCATCATTACCCCAAGCAACTTAAAGGCCAGCAAACCCGGGCCACTATTTTGGGCTCTGCGACTGCGTCTCCGAATCACGACGTAAAGGGCGTGATTGTTCATCCTTACCTCCTCCACCAGGTTATTATAAAACGTGGGGTGGATTTTGCCAAAAATTTAGCCTGGGTGAGATGCAAGTTCAAGGTTTTCAGGGAAACTGAAAACGCTGTTTTTAAATGTCCCCCTCGCTTCTGTCCTAATGGGCACCTTTTTCCTCTCCATTCCTCGTGAGCTGGAAGAAGCGGCTCAGGTGGATGGTGCCAGCCGATTGCAGATTTTCTTCCAGGTGGTTACTCCTATTTCCCTCCCGGCATATGCATCCACGGCAATAATTGTCTTCACTCAGGTGTGGAATGAATTTCTCCTGGCCCTTACCCTTTCTACCCCTCGCACCACAACCATTCAGGTTAAGTTGGCTGAAGTTAAGGGAAGCTATGTTGCTCTCTACAACCTTCAAATGGCAGCGGCCCTAATCGGGGTAATTATCCCGCTTCTCTTCTTCCTGTTCCTTGGACGGTATTTCATTCGAGGTGTTCTGGCTGGCGCATTGAAAGGGTAGATCCTGGGGACATGGGGTTTGGGGTTACTCATCAATTAATTCAAGCTTGGCAAGCCTTGCCAAAAGGCGTTTGATCCCTTTGCCCGGGAAAGCTACCGTTACTTCTTCCTCGCCATTTTTGATCACGCTTTCCACCACAATTCCTTCCCCAAACGCAGGGTGGCGGACCTTAGCCCCAAGCCGATAAGTGGAGGAGACAGTAATGGGCGGTTTTTCTTTTTTCTCCTCCAGCTCAAGATCTTCGCTGTAATACCGCAGCAAATAAGAGGGTATTTCCTGGATAAAGCGGGAAGGCTCCGAAGGGGAGGAACCGCGGTAGGGGGACCGACGGAAGGTGTAAATCAGGTAAACCCTGTCCTTTGCCCTCGTTATGCCCACGTAGCAGAGCCTTCTTTCCTCCATCATCTCCTCCAAGTCGCCGTAGGAGCGGATGTGGGGAAAAAGGCCCTCTTCCATTCCTATTATGAAAACCACCGGGAATTCAAGCCCCTTGGCCATGTGCAGGGTAAGGAGAACCGGGACTTCAGTTCTTTCTTCAAGATTATCCACATCTGATACAAGCGCTACTCCTTCCAGAAAGGCCGATAAACCTTCCCGCGGTGGTAAAGTGGCATATTCTTCTGCTGCTTTGCGCAACTCTTGGATGTTTTCCCACCGCTCCTGGCCTTCCAGTGAGCCATTCTCCAGGTAATCCCTGTACCCGGTCCTTTCCAGCACATAGTCCAGCAAGCTGAGGATGTCCTTTTCATCGGCAGCTCTGGACAGGTCCTCCAGAAGTTCCAGGAAAGCTATCAGAGCTTTGGAAATCTGAGGGGAAAAGCCCAGATGCCTGGAGTCATCGCGGACTTGCTTGAGGACTTCGTAAAGGTGAAGAGATTTGGCGAAGGCGATGTTCTGAAGAGTCTTAACCGTCTGCGGGCCGATGCCCCTCGGCGGGACGTTTATTATCCGCTGCAGGCTGATATCGTCCATAGGGTTGAGGATGAGGCGGAGATAAGCGATCACGTCCTTTATTTCTTTCCTTTCATAGAATCGGATTGCGCCTACCAGCTTGTAGGGCATATTGTGACGGATAAAGGCTTCTTCCACAATGCGGGATTGGGCATTGGTCCGGTACATCACAGCGAAATCGCCAGGGCTGTAAAGCTTATTATCAACAAGGCGTTTTATTTCCCGAACAACAAATTCCCCTTCCTCAGCTTCATCGTAAGCTTCATAGACGATTATAGGTAAACCTTTGCCCCTTTCGGTGTAAAGTTTCTTGGGAATACGGTGCGGATTGTGGGATATTATGCTCTGGGCTGCATCCAGGATGGTCTGAGTTGAGCGATAGTTTTTTTCCAGAAGGATTATCCTGGCATCGGGGAAATCTTCCCGGAAGCGCACGACGTTCCGCCAGTCGGCCCCACGGAAGCGATATATGGATTGGTCTTCATCCCCTACAGCAAAGAGGTTGCGGTGCACCCTTGCCAGTTCCCTCAGGATTTCATACTGAGCCATGTTGGTGTCTTGAAATTCATCCACCATTATTTGAAGGAAGCGGTGCCTGTATTTCTCCAATACATTGGGAGCTTCTTTCCACAGCCTGACTACCGAAAGGAGCAAGTCATCAAAGTCCAGGGCATTGTGGCTCCTGAGGATTTCCTGATAGCGTTCATACACCCGGCGCAGAACTTCTTCCCAGTAAGTGGAAGGGTTGAAATCAGAGGGTAGCACTATTTCTGCTTTGAGGCGGGATATAGCCTGGAGGAGGACGGGAGGACGGTATAGCTTTTCGTTCAGGTTCAGTTCCCGTACAGCCTGACGGACTGCACTCAGCTGGTCCTCTTCATCGTAAATCACGAAAGATGAAGGTATGCCTATTGCATCGCCCTCACGTCGGAGTATGCGGGCACATATAGCATGAAAGGTGCCAACCGTTATTTGTTCAACTCTCTCTCCAAGAAGCTTGTACAGGCGTTCTTTCATTTCCCTGGCCGCTTTGTTGGTGAAAGTTACAGCCATGATGGAATAAGGGGAGAGGCCGCATACTTTTATAAGGTAAGCAGCCCGGTGAACCAGAACCTTGGTTTTTCCACTTCCGGGCCCGGCAAGCACCAGTATTGGCCCTTCTATGGTTTCTACAGCTTCTCTTTGAGCTTCATTCAAACCTTCAAGAAGGTCTATGCCAGTCATGTTCCCTTGTGAAAATCGCTGAAGATATATTTCCTGATTTCCCCCGGGGAGGGCAGGGTCGTTCCATTTAGCCAGGGCCTTTCAAGCTCCAGGGGAAATTTGCATGGGCCCTTTGTTTTTCCCACCCTCTTAGGCTTAGGGTTTGCCCTGTTTTTTGGTCCCACTCGTTGGCAAATTGCCAATGCCGGCGGTTTGCCCCTTTCTGAAGGAACCTGGGGGGACACCCCCAGTTCCCCCTGGCGGGGGCTTTTGCCCCCTGCACTCCCTTTTCTCCCACCCCCGTGGGCTAAGG
>CAZZMI010000053.1:0-15691 GCA_964655275.1 uncultured Anaerolineae bacterium
ATGAGGAAGTTTGGTTTCTGGGTTATATTTGCCCTCTCGGTAATCCCTAACCCCATTTTTGACCTGGCCGGGATAGCAGCAGGGGCTTCCGGTTTCCCCATCTGGCGTTTCTTGCTTTCTTGCTGGATGGGCAAAACTATTAAAACCACATTTGTAGCTTTCGCGGGCTATTATTCCATAACCCTGGTGGAAAGGCTGCTTTCACGGTAAAATTGAGCAAACACCGCGCCTGCAATTACCAGAATGTAAAAGGACACTGGAGCCCAGAGCAGGGGCACAAAACAGCATAAAATTATCGTGTAATAAGGCAAAGCGGAAAGCCAATAGCCGATGTAACCTATCCCCACCGATATAACCCAGGCTCCCAGATAGCCCCATGGATTGGCCTTTATGATACCCCACCATTCGGAGATTTCAAAGGCTGCTCCTATGTTACCCTTAGCTGCCAAGTTAGCGATGGCAGCGGGAAGCGGTATTGAACCAAGGGTTAAAAGGATAATGCCCAGGAACAAACCCGCCATGGATAAAAGGAAAGCTAAGATAGCGAGAGGCTCATCTCCTAGGAAGCGGAAAAAGGTTAAAAAGTAAAGGACATAGCCACCTATGATTAAAACCAGACCGGGTAACAGATAGACAAGGCCAGCCACAAATCCTTTCGCCCCATCGGCAAGGATTTTGCCGAGGTTGTCCCACGCTGGTAAGGATGGCTCTTCGCCCTGGATTACCCGCCGCATTATCTCCAGTACATAGCCGATCACGAAAAGGGAAGGAATTATGGGTATCACGAAATTTCCCAGGACTAAAGCTGCGCCGACTATAAAGCGGCTTAGCCAGTTGGGTCCTCTGAAGGGGAAGTTAATGAAAATCTTCAGGTTTTCGATCATTTTCCACCTCCGATCGGCTCTAAGTTGGAGATTATTTTAAGTTTGCGGGGCATTTTTGTCAAAAAATAAACAAAGCCCCCGTGGATCCACGGGGGCGAGAAAACCTGAAGCCAGCTCTGGGTCCGGCGTTAAATGGGGTTATTTCTTCCTGAACCTGAAGGACTTGCCCCAGGATTTGATGGTGTATAAAGGCAGGAGCAAGTTTCCTCCAAGGCTGGAGATGGCCACCTGAGCTTTTTTAACCCAGGATAGAGCTTTGGCAGGCTCCACTACAAAGAATGGGATAGCCTCAGCCACGCCCCATTTGACCGTACAAGCTCCCCAGGTAAGTCCTGCTCCAAAGCTTACCAGGATAATGTTATCCCCGTCTTTAATCCGGCCCTCCTCTATTGCCTCGCAAAGGGCCACGGGGATAGAAGCTGCTGAGGTGTTACCGTATCGGTCAAGGTTCACGTAGAACTTTTCCATAGGTATGCCCAGTTCTTTCGCCGCAGCCTGGATTATCCGGATGTTAGCCTGATGGGGAATTATGAGGCTGACTTCATCGGGGAGGAGGCCTGACGAAGCCATGATTTCCCTGACCGATTGCACCATTGTCTTAACGGCGAATTTAAAAACCCTCGGCCCATCCATTCTAATGTAGTGCATCCTGCGGTCCAGAACTTCCTGTGAGAAGGGGTATTTGCTTCCTCCGCCATAGGCAATAAGAGCATCGGCCTGGGAGCCATCGGATCCCAGAAGGAAAGAAAGAACTCCTGTAGGATAATCGCTGGGCTGAAGGACTACTGCGCCGGCCGCATCACCAAAAAGCACGCAGGTATTGCGATCGTTCCAATCAATGAACTTGGAGATTATTTCAGCCCCTATAACCAGGATATTCCTGTAGGTTCCAGTGGCGATGAATTGCGTGGCAACAGCCAGAGCATAGAGGAAGCCAGTGCAGCCTGCCCTCAAATCAAAGGCCGGGACATAACTTGCTCCCAGCATGTCCTGAACGAGGCTGGCAGCAGCGGGAAGATGGTAATCGGGTGAGGAGGTGGCCAGGATTATGAGGTCAAGATCCTTTGGTGAAAGGCCTGCCCGGTTTAAAGCTTGCCTGGAAGCTTCTACCGACATCGTAGCAACTGTTTCTTCCGGTGCAGCAATGCGCCTTTCCCTGATCCCGGTCCTTTCCAGAATCCACTCATTGGAGGTTTCTACCATTTTCTCCAGATCAAAGTTTGTGAGAACCTTAGCTGGTGCATATTTACCCCACCCGGTTATCTTAGCATACTTCATCACCCATCACCTCCTTTTTAAAAGGAAAAACCCCTGATTAGGGCCACGGTTTCATCTTATGGTCATTTCTTGCCGGGTAGCAGCTGAAGGGTTATAATTTTCTCAATCAATCCCCTGGGAGGTGTTAGATGGATGTTTTCAATCGGGTTGTAGTAATCCTTCTCCTGCTTGCAGGCCTTGTGCTTTTGCCTGCTTTTTTCCTTTTCCCTCGCGAACTGGTTGCAAGCCTGGGCAACGTTTTTGTGAATTTTGAACGAACTCTGGAGATGGCTCAACCCGCCCTTAGGCTTGTGGTGGGGATAATCCTGGCTGTGTTGAGTTTTCTTATCTGCCTCTCGCTTCTAATTCTGGAACTTCGCCCACAAAAACCCGGGGTGGTCAGGATCAGCAAGGCCGATAAAGGGGAAATCCTTCTGGAGCTTGGTTCTGTAGCTGGTAGAATTCAGCAGGCGGTAGCAAAAATTCCCAGTGTGGTGGATGTGAAACCCGTAATCAAGAGGAAAGGGAACGGGGTAGATATAAACCTTAATGTAATGACCACGCCTGAAGTGAATGTGCCTGAAAAAAGCGCCGAAATCATGGAGGCGGTCAGAAGGCTGATAGAAGAAGAAATCGGGGTGAAGTTAGCCCGCTTTCAGCTCAAAATCAAACACATAAAAGCACCCATTACCGTCAAGAAATAATCCGCCCTCTGACTAAGAGTACGCCCTTTTCAAGCCGGATTTCATCCACATAAACCCTGAGTTTTGCTTCTTTCAGCGTTTCCGAAGCGATGCGGGACAGCATCCTCAAGGTGGCCTCAGGTAAAGGTCTTCTATTAACCAGTATTTTTAGGAACTGAACTTTTACTGCCCCATTATCAGCGTATAGGCGGAATTCTGTTACCAAGTTTAAAGGGACAGGTGCTAAATCTACAAGGGTAGCGGCAAAAATAACTTTATCGCTCTCTATCCATATCCTGGGCTCTCTGAGGGGATGTTCTTTTAGCCTTTCCTCTAAGGTGAAAACGAGGAGGGAAGTGAGTTCGGATTCAGTGAATGTGAGGGAAAAAGAGGTTTGCTGCTGTGCTCTGTAGATCTTATCCCATGCCTCCTCGGCAAGGGCCCTGGAAATTTCTACCGGGCGGGAAGGGAGCTCTTGCTTCAGGTGTCTTGCGGTGCAACCGGAGAGGATAGTCAAAATGATTATCCCCAGAGTCAAAATCAATGAGCCCCTGCGCATTCCGCAACCTCCCCTCATTTGGGTTAGTTACATTATATCATGTTTTTGAGCTCCCAACCAGGGGCTTTTAAAAGCTGGGGCTCTGGGTGCAAGAACAATGTCAAAGGAACAAAGCCGGCGCCTTATGGCGCCGGTCAGTTTTATGAAAACTATCTTCCTTATTGGGCTTAGCTTTCCTTTTCCTCGCTTTTCTCCTTCTTTTCCCCGCTATTGTTGCTTTTGCGGGCATAATCAGTGGTGTAAAAGCCGGAGCCTTTGAAGATTATGCCCGGAGCATGGAACACCCGGCGCACATGGCGATGGCCATTCGGGCATTCTTCTACGGGTGGATCGGAAAAGCGTTGTATTCGCTCAAAGTGTAAACCGCAGTCCAAGCACTCGTATTCGTAGATAGGCATAGCCATCACCTCCGCCGTGTAATTTCATAAAATTAATTTTACCGCCTCTTCCAGCTAAGGCAAAACCATCCCGTTACCCAACAAAGGACCCCCGGTAAGTTTCGGAGGGCTTACCGGGGGCCTCTTCAGCAGCTTTTTACTTCTTTACCACCTTTATGGCCTTGGGCTTGACGGCCTCGGCCTTGGGGATAGTGATTACCAGGAGGCCGTTGTCAAAGGTGGCTTCGGCCTTATCCGGCTCCACCGGGATATTGAGGCGTATGGTCCTGGAGAAGGGCCCGTACCGGCGTTCCTGGATAAGGTAGTCCACGTTCTCAGCAGGGGGCTTGATTTCGCCCTTGATTGTTACAGTGTCTCCTTCAATGGTGATATCCACATCCTCAGGCTTCACTCCGGCCATGGGAGCATTGATAACCACTGCATCGGCCGTGGTGTAAACATCCACCGGAAGCCGGTAAAGCCTTTCCCGCACGTAAGGCCTTGGAAGGACAAAGCTTTCCTCAAGAAGCCTATCCATTGCCTCCTTAAGGCTCATGAACTCCTCCCACGGATCCCATCTGGTAGCCATAGCAATCACCTCCTTTCGTTTGGGATTTTGGGGGGCGGGGCTGAGCCCGCCCCGGATTTTTTACTTCTTGGTTTTAACCTTTATGACTTTGGGCTTGACGGTTTCGGCCTTGGGGAAAGTAAGGGTGAGAACACCGTTTTCATACTCCGCTTTGGCTTTGTCCACATCCACCTCTATGGGCAGGGTGACGGACCGGCAGAAGGTTCCGAAGCGGCGCTCGCGCCGGAAGTAGTTCTCCTCCTTTACCTCTTTCTCTTCCTTGACCTCAGCCTTGATGGTAAGTAGATCGCCCGTAACGTTTATATCAATATCCTCAGGCTTTACGCCCGGCAGCGAGGCCTTGACCACCAGGTCGTTCTCAGTTTCGTACATGTCCAGGGCGAAGGTCTCAAAACGGGAAGGAGCCAGAAGTCCGAAGGGCCTCACAAAGCTTTCTTCCAAGAGGCGATCCATTGCCTCCCGCAGAGATATCAGTTCCCTGAAAGGTTCCCACTTGACCAGCTCCGGCATAACCATCACCTCCTTTCTGAAAGGTTTCCGCTTCCATTATTAACATGGGAACATTAGACGGGCGTAAGAGGAGCGTTAGAACTTTATTAGAAGCGGTCTCCAGACCCGGCGGCTGTGTCACAAATTAGCTCAGGGCTGGCTAAAAAGTTCCTGGAGCAGGGCCTGGGCTACAGCCCGCACTGCTTTAGCTGTTGGTCCTGTGAGTTGCAGTTTGCTGGTGAACTCTATGCGCTTTGGCTGAATGGCGTACACTTTTATTGGCGGAAGGTATAGATTCAGTTTCTTAGCCAAAATTAACGCTTCTCCTACTCCAAACTGGTGGGCTGAGGGGCCAAAATTTATCTTTAGCAGATCCATCGCCGCATCAAAGGCTCTCCACTCTCCCGGCTTCAGCCCCATTTCAGCGGCATCCACGATTATGACCCTGTCATATCCTTCAATCCGCTCCAGAAGGGTAAGGCCGTCAATTTCTCCTTCCAATAGATGGGCGCTGGGAGGCAGGTTTTTTTTCCTGAGGATCCTGGCTACTGCCACCCCAGCGCCGTCATCCCCCATAAGGGGGTTACCGATACATGCTATGAGGATTTTACCCCTTAAGCCCATTCCACCTTAAGGAAGTGGGTTGAGCAGGATATGCATGGGTCGTATGCCCTCACCAGCATTTCCAGCCCAAGGGTAATCTCTTCTTTAGACTTCCCCAGGAGCTGGGGGAGGTAAGCTTTCAGGTCTTCTTCAATATTTTGATGGTTCTGATTGGTGGGGATTATCATATTAGCATCCACGACGCGTCCACGTTCATCCAGGGTATAATCGTGGATGAGAAGGCCCCTGGGGACTTCTACACCGCCGACCCCTCTACCAGGCCGCGGTTTGATTTCTACCTTCTCCTCTTTAATGCCCCTGGTCAACAAAACATCAATGAGGCGGATGGAATCTTCCACCGCATGGGCCACTTCTACCACCTGAGCCACGTTGTTCATGAAAGAGTTATAGCACACTGGTTTGAGGTTCATCTGCTCCGCTGCTTCCTGGGCGAGGGGGGAAAGTTTCGTGTGGTTTATATTGAAGCGTGCCAGTGCTCCTACCATGTAGGAGCTGCGCCTGGCCCTGGCTCTTTTGGCTGTAGAATAGGGGACTATGAATTCGTGAATTTTGTCCTGATAACGCGGAAGTGGGGTGGTATGTTCATCATCTGTTGAAGCTATTTCCCCGTCGTAAAAAGCATACTCATCGGGCTTTTTGAGGGCGATGTATTCAGTTTCGCGCTGGAATTGGGGCATCTCAAGGGAGGCGAAAAGTTTAACCACTGCTTTCACATCGCTAATAGCTTCGGTAAGACGGCGGCGCAGTTCCTTAAGTTCTCCTTCCGTCGGGAGCCGGGTCCATCCTCCCACCACGGTGGTTATAGGGTGAGTGGTGCGGCCACCTATGAGGTCACACAATTCGTTGGCCAGCCTGTGCAGGCGTATTATTGCCAGGACCTGTTCCCGGTGTGTTTGCGCCAGCGGTATAATATTAGGAGCCCCGAAAAAATCCGGCAGAGCTAAGTAACCGAAATGCAAGGTGTGGCTCTGGATTGTCTCGCCATGGAGTAAAAGCTTCCGCAGAAGGAGTGTTTGCTCTGATGGTTCAAATCCCAGGGCTTTTTCCAGAGCTTGGATGGCACTAAAGGTGTGCCCTATCCCGCATATACCACAAATCCGGGAAATTATGAAGACTACATCGCTGTAGTGTTTGCCCCTAACCATAGCCTCAAAGAAGCGTGGGGCTTCGGGTATTTCCCACCTCATTTCCTTGACCTGGTTGTCCTCAACCTTCACTACTATGTTGCCATGGCCTTCAACCCTTGATACGTAATGGACGTTTATATCAAGCTTGCTCATTTTACCACCTCCGAGTAACCCCAAAACATTTGGTATTGGTTGATGATGTCTTCAGCACAGAGGCCATAGCGGGCCATAACTTCTTTGTGGGCGTTAATAGCAGCTTCTTCTATAAGCCCACGGCAGCCTATACAGCGATTGCCGAAGGAGGGGCACCGGGCATTGCAGCCGGCTCTGGTTACAGGTCCGAGGCAGGTAAGACCTTTTTCGTATACGCAAATGTTTTCAGCCCTCTTGCACTCTACACATACAGGGTAATTGGGCAAGGAGGGGGTTTTGCCCATAAGCAGAGCCTTTACCACCTCAAGGAATTCCTCTTTGTCAATAGGGCAGCCCGGCACTACGTAATCCACCGGGACCACCGCGCTCAGAGGCATAGCTGGAATGGAGGGGAACCACTCTGCTTTGTCTCCGTAGACGTAGCGGCGAACTTCTTCCTGGTCCATGGAATTTTTGATGGCATTTACCCCTCCAATGTGAGCACAAGCCCCGAGGGCTATGAGGATTTTGGATTTTTCCCGGATTTCACGAAGACGTTCCTTCTCTTCTTCCCTCGTTATAGAGCCTTCCACAAAAGTGATATCATAAGGACCATCACTGTGAGCGCTGCTCCCTTCTCGCCAGGAGACGAGTTCTATGTGCTCCAATAGCTCAAGGAGCCTCTCCTCCAGGTTAGGGATCTGGAGCTGACACCCTTCGCAGCATCCGAATTCAAAAATAGCCACTTTGGGTTTCATAAGTCTACCTCCGGTTACAAAGCTTCGGGCAAGTTTTTGATTTCAGCATAATTGAAGACAGGCCCTTCTCGGCAAACGTAAATGCCGTTTATTTGACAATGGCCGCATTTCCCGATCCCGCACTTCATCCTTCTCTCAAGGGAGAGGTATATTCGGTCATCGGGTATGCCCATTTTCTTAAATTCCTGCAAGATGAACCTGTACATTATCGGTGGGCCAACTGTAACAGCTATAGTGCGGGATGGGTCGACTTTAACCTGGGGGCAGAGGGTGGTTATGACTCCTACGTGGCCTTTCCAGGTTTCATCGGCTCTGTCAACAGTGAGTAAACATTCCCCCACGCTTTGAATTTCGTCCAGCTCATCTTTGAAGAGGAGCTCTCCCGGTTCTCTGGCGCCATATAGCACTGTTACATTCCCGAACTCTTCTCGTCTGTCCTTGATATATTGAGCCAGGGAGCGAAGTGGGGCCATACCAAGGCCACCTGCAGCTATTAAAATATCCTGCCCTCTCATTACTTCCAGTGGGAACCCTTTGCCATAAGGGCCCCTTATACCCACAACGCTACCGGGCTTAAGGCGATGAAGGGCATTGGTAACAAGCCCTACAGCTCTAACGCAAAGCTGGAAGTAGCTGCCTCTTGTAGGAGAGGAACATATGCTAATGGGGCATTCCCCCACTCCGAATACTGAGATTTCCACAAATTGTCCGGGGCTGTGTCCCAGGGGTTTGGCATCTTCCATTTGCAAAGTAAAAAGCTTTTCCCTGGCCGTAAGTTCTTTGACTTCCAAGATTCTGGCAAGGCGGGGCAAAAGAAGGTGCTCATTGCCCATGGCTTTCCTCCTATTAAGCCTGGCTGTATTCTTTAAAGATATCGTTGAAAACTTCAATGGGATTTATGCGCGCCAGACAATGCCTTGTGCACCGTCCACACCCCACGCAGCCCATCAGACCAAAGAGGTCCCAGAGGTATTTCCCTTTGCGGTAAAAGCGATGGCGGAGGCGTTCTACCCGGGATGGCCTGAAGTTCAATCCGCCTGCCACTTTAGCGAAATCCTCCAGGAGACAAGAATCCCATACCCTCAACCTTTCCCCTTCCTTCAGGTTCAGTTCTACCCGATCGAAAACGTCGTGGCAGTAGCATGTGGAGCATACCAGAGTGCATGAACCACACCCCATGCATTTTTCGGCCAGTTCTTTCCAGTAAGGGGAATTAAAGCGGGCCCAGAGGATTTCCGGGAGCTTAGAGGCATCAAAATTAAGCTTTGAAGGGAAAGCTTTGTCCCTTTCCCTGCGCACTTCCTCAAGCTTTGCCATTTCGGCTTCAGATATAGCTCGTGCACTGGAGTATTTCTCCAGGATTTCTTTCCCACGCTCGCTTCCTATTTCTACGGCGTATTCGTTGCCCAAATCAGTAAGGAACAAATCATAGCAGCTTTGAACATTCAGGGTACCCATATCTTTACAGAAGGCATATTCATCGCACGGCTTTAAGCAGTCAATTCCGATAAATATTGCATTACGGCGGCGAGCCTCATAATTAGCGTCAGGATTTTCTCTGATAAAAGCTGCATCCAGAAGGCGGGTGGAGTGGAGGTCGCATGGATGCAAGCCGAAGAGAACTTTGGGACCAGGTCTTTCCACAATAGGCTCTACAACGAGTTTCTCCCCGAGGGTAAAGCGAAGAACTCTTTCTTCCGCCGGCAGGAAGAATTTTCTGGGAGGGTAAAGGGCGATAGGGTAGTCAATGACTAAATCTTCAGGCTTGCTTATGGGGCTAAAAAGGTAGAAGCTATCTTTTTTGATAGGACCTATTACCTCGTAATCCTTAAGCATTCGCTCCACAAAGGGCAAGAGATCTTGTTTGGACAAGACCATTATAGGCATAGGTTCCTCCTTGCACGGAAACTTGAGCGCAAGCTTCGTGAATTATATCACCATACTTGTGCTTTGTCAATGAAAGATAGCCTTTTTGGAGAAAGAGACCGCCAGGTTAACCTGGGCGGTAAAGATGCCTAAAAATTGGTGAGGAGAGTCGGGCGAACCCTCTTTCATCGCTCCTGACCAGAGCTCGCAGAAAGGGGTATTTCCTGAAAAGAGGCAGTGCGTGCCGGTAATTTATCAGCTCGCCTTCAAGAATGCGGCTGTATAAATTATAAGCTTCGGGGGATGCCGAGAGCACCCCCCTCAATGTGGGCAGAAGGTTTTTGTCCCGATGGATGAGCTCTTCCACTGCTTCCTCCATGCTTTTGCCTTCGGCCAAAGCAACGCAAAGGTTCTGGGCTATGTAAGGATAGCCGCCGCTCCAGTAGTAAAGGCTTTCGGCAATTTTCCTCACCTCTTTCCCTTCCAAGTCCAGCAAGCCAGCAAGCTGCATTATGTGAGGTTTGTAGAAAAAGCCCAGGTTTATTTCTACCATCGGGGAAATTTCGTAGGGGTAGGGGAAAAGGGTTCCGGCGGCCACTAAGGGCATGTTGGGGTTATGCCGGATCCACGCTTTCAAAATTTCCAGCGCTTCATACCCGCCATTTTCCAGGTTATCCACTAAGAGGATAAGTTTTCCACCAAACTGGAGGCAGTCTTTCAAGAAGGTTTCCAGTACGTCTGAGGTGGATTGGGGCTCTAATCTCATGTAGAAAAAGGAAAAACCTTCGGGAAGGAGCAAAAACCCGAGGCGTAACAGGAGAGAAGTTTTCCCGGCGAGGGGTGGGCCTGAAAGGTAAACGGGTGTACCTTTCAGCACCAGGTAACGGACTTTCAGGTCCGCTGGTCTTTCCACATAGGCTGGTGAATCTGGGGGAACGGGGCCGCAGGGGAAAAAACGCTTCATTTCTTGCCGGAAAGTTTACATTGATTAAGGCCCCATAAGGCCGGTTCTGAGTAAGGGTCTATTTCCAGGGCTTTCTCCAGCCAGGGGAGTGCCTTATCGCAGAGGCCAAGGAAGACGTAGGAAAGACCGAGCTCGTAGTAATATTCCAGGGATTTTGCCCCCAGCTCTATTGCTTTTTCAAAATTTGGTATTGCATTTTCGTATTTACGCTTGACGTAATAGACTACTCCCAGGTGGCCATAGGCGGGCCCGTAATTTGGGTCTACCTCTATAGCTTTCTTAAGCTCTATTTCAGCTCTATCCAGATCCCCCAGCTGGTAATACCCCCACCCCAGAGCATCGTAAGGCATAGGGAGGTCAGGAGCTACTTCTACTGCTTTGCTTAGCTGCGCCAGGGCTTCCTTCTCCCTTTCAAGGATTATCAAGAGGCTGCCAGCGCGAATGTAAAAGAAATAGAATGTGGGGTTCAGCTCCTGGGCTTTGAGGTAAGCCTCAAGGGCCTGGCGGTATTTTCCCTGTTTTTCCAGAATATACCCGTAAACTCTGAGAATCTCAGGGTCTTCCGGGGCTAAAGAGAGGGCTTCTTTTATCTCCTCGTTAGCCTTGTCCCAGTTGCCTTTATCCACGTAAGTTTCTGCCAGGTAAGCTCTGAGGAGGGGGTCCTGGGGGGCAAGGCTCAGGCCTTTGAGGCAGGTTTCAAAGGCCTCGTCGTACTTCCCGGTCCAATTGAGGGCAAGACAGAGGTTTGCCAGGGCTTCTGGTGAATCGGGCTTAAGGGAGACGGCGCGCCGGGCATCTTCAATAGCTTCTTCGGAGCGGCCCACGAAAATGAGGATGCGGGAACGCTTCAGAAGGGCCTGGAAGTTATCTGGTTCAAGGCTTAGAGCTTGCGTAAATGAAGAAAGGGCTTCTTTAAGTTGCCCATTTTCCACAGCCTTCATACCTTCTTGAAGGAACACCAGGGCCGATGGGGTAGGAGTTGGGGTAGGGCCAAACCGCGGGATGATATAGGTTACTGGCTTTTTATTGAGGAAGTATAGCACAGCTATAATCAGCAAAATCAAAGCCAGGAAGGGCCATTTTGATGAGCGGCGCTTCCTGTAAGGCCGTATATACATTTTTCGGACCCTCAAACAAAGGTCACAAGACCAATTTTCTCAAGGAAACGGAAAAATTCTACCAGGAACTCCCGGGATGTCAGGCCTGTTTCCAGTTCTATAAGCCTGGCGATTTCACCTAATGAGCGTTTTCCATCGGCCCAGTATAAGGCCAGCACAGGCAGAAGGTGCCGCTTGTTACCCAGCTCCCTGTTGAGCTTTTCCCAGTGCTCTCTTTCTTCCTCGGGCAAGCTCTTTAGCCGTCTTCGTATCTCCCCTTCAGCTGGGGGACCCCGGTGGAGACGAACCGGGACCAATCTGAGGGTTTCATCTGGCTTTTCAGGTGAAATTTCGGGGATAGCTTTTAAGCCGAGGCTTTCGGCTTTGCTCAGAGCTATGTTTTCCAGCAGGCTTTTTACTTCTTGGGTGTATGAATCCACCCTCTCCTGAAGCTTTTTCACAAACGTTTCTCCTTCTGGCCATAGGCGAGCTATGTGGGCTAAAGTTTTCTTGCCCACTTCCTTGCGGAAATTCAGCCTTTCCAGAGCCTTTGCAAAAGCAAGAGCCAGGTCCTGAGAATTTTCGGCCCCAGTTATTTCGGCGGCACTTGCCATTGCGGTTTCTAAGGTTCCTTTTTCCAGTCCGAATAAGGTTACATAACCCATGGAAAGGATTTCTTCTATGGAAGCGTTGGCCAGGAGGTAAGCACAGGTGGAAACAATAGTCCCCACCCGCCAGAGCATTTTGGGGTCGGCTTTATCGGGTGTGTCGTGGTCGGTGTGGTAGAAAAGATCGGGCCACTGGATTATCATAGGGGTTGGGATGCCTACTGTGGGATCGGAGAGGACATAGTGGTCACTGCCTCCGGAGAAAGGGGAAATGTTCCAGCGGAAAGTGAAGAATCTGCCCACCCCGGAAAAGGCCTGGGCTTCAGCCCCTATTTCTTCCAGAAGCCAGGCCAGGATGTAGTGGGTAAAGGTAGGGGAGGAAGCGGGCGGGCTTTCTATTAGCAGGTTGCTTTTGCACAGATCCTGGTTTTGCCCCACCATGTCAAGGTTAATACCTGCTACCACCTTTGGGATTAATTCTTCATGGGAGGATAGGTAAGCGTATGTGCCGGTTATTTCTGGAACCCAAAGAAAGAGTAAGCCGCGCTTCGGAGGCGGGAGGGTTCTTTCCTGCAAAAGGCGGTAGAGAACAAGGGCCGATTCCAGAGCTACTGCCGCCCCTGAGGCGTTATCGTTCGCTGAGGGGGATGGATGGCAGAGGTGAGAGATGATCAGGATCCACTCGTCGGTAAGGCCGGGGATGTAAGCTTCCACAACCTCAAAGGAGCCATCGTAGAAGAGGGAATCAACCTTTGCTCTAACTATGACCTTTTTGCCTTGCTTCAATAAGTTCCGGAGCCTTTCTCCCTGGCGCGGTGTCAGGACGAAGCCAAAGCATTTTTTATCCCCCGTTTCCCACCAGAAGGAGGTATATTGCCTGGCGTCAGGCAGGTCCATTCGTTCCCGTATAGGGGATATAGTTCTCATTCCATCAAACAGGATGCCTATAGCTCCAAATTTCTCCACTGCCAGTTCCCTGACCCGGCTTATGTCTCCGCTGGTTAGCACTATTTTGCCCTCCAGATTAAGGCCCTGGTAATCCTGGGGGTCCTCCCACTTATCCAGGAGGATTACTTCTGCTTTTCCCTCAAAGGGGGCACTGCGCTGGATAATGGAAATGGGGTTTTCATTAAAATCAGCGAGCTTGCAGGCTTCCTCCTGGGGTTCTTCCAGGTAACACCAGGCCTCTTTCACTGTCCATTCCTGGAAGGATGGACAACTCCAGAAGTAAACTCCTTCGCGGGCTGGGAAAGTAAGGATGCGGGCTTTTACTCCTGCTTCTGTGAGCTTCTCATAGCAAAAGTGGGCAGCTTCCCGGAAGCCAGGGCTGGCCTGGATGCGGTGGAAGGAGCTTATTTTTTCCAGGAATTTAAGGGTCAGGGGGCCTGAGAAATTTTCCCCTATTTTTGTAAGAAGCTTCAAAGTTTAAGCCCCTAACTTTTTAAGGAGCTCTTCTCGCCTTTGGGAGGCTATTTCTTTGCCTTCTTCCAGGATTTTCTTGCCTTTCTCCTGGAGTTCTTCGGCCTTTTCTAAGGCTCGCTCTTTTAGCTCAATTCCCTTTTCTCGTAGAAGGGCCCTGGTTTCTTCACCCCTGCGGGGGGTGAAAAGCATGGCTACTAAAGCGCCCGTTACCAGGCCCAGGAGGAACCCGAACAAGAAATCGCTCGCTTTCCTGAACATTTCACCGCCTCCTTCCCACAAGGATTTTTACCATATGCTTTACGGCCGACAGGAAGCTGGCTACCTCAATAGCTGGTTTGGCGATAGCCTCTCCTACTATGGAGACAGTCCCTTCCAGTACCTGTGAGGTCTTCCTGGCCGATTCCACAATGGGCTTTATTTCGCGATCCAGATAGCGTATCAGCCGGTAAATCTGGAAAGTTAAGATGAGGAGCAGGATTCCTAAGGTGATGGATTCAACCGCCAGGATGATGATAGCGATATCCCTTATGGCTGCTAAAACCATGAATTTCTCCTTTTTTGGGGTTAAGTTATTATATCACGGCCTGAGCCACTCAGCAAGCCTCAGGAGGCCAAAGCTTAAAACTATGCCTTCTAATATGTGGAGGTTCCCGAGGGTAAGGGGAGAAGAGGGCATCAGCATTGAGCCAATAGTGTGGCCGGCTAAGAAGCCAAGAATCCCGGCGAGGAGGTAAGTTATAAGCTGGCGGAAGGTTTTGCCCCTGAGAAGGTGGTAAAAGGCTCCGCAAGAAGAACCTATGATGATGGCAAGGGTCCATGTAAGGCTCACAGGATTATCCCGCCTCCAAGGACTTCGTCTTCTTTATAAAAGACCACGGCCTGACCTGGAGCTGCACCTGCTACCGGGTTTTTAAAAGTTACTTTTACTTTACCCTGCCCCATTGGGTAAATTGTGGCTTCCTGCTCTGGTGCCCGGTAGCGGATGCGAGCTTTAACTTCAATGGGCTCCTGAGGGAAGTAGCCTGAGATGAAATTTACTTCGCCGGCCATGATTTCCCTGCGCCCTTGTTCGTCGGCTGTACCCACAATCAGGGCGTTGCGTTCCGGGTCCTTGCCAATTACATAAAGCCTTTTGCCGTAAGGAATTCCGAGGCCGGTGCGCTGGCCTATGGTGTACAGGGGAAGGCCCCTGTGGACTCCAAGGAGGCGACCCTTCGTATCGTAAATGGGGCCAGGGCGGAGGGCATCGGGGATATACAGACGCAAGAATTCCCGGTAGTCTTTTCCCGGGATAAAACAGAGCTCCTGGCTTTCATCCCTGCAAGCTGTGGGCAAGCCCAGCTTCCGGGCTATCTCCCGCACTTTCTCTTTAGTTAAATCGCCCAGGGGGAACAGGAGCCTGGCCAGTTGTTCCTGAGTGAGCATGTAGAGGACATAAGATTGGTCTTTGGCAGGGTCAATGCCTTTTAGCAATCGGTATTGCCCATCAGTTTTCACTATCCTGGCGTAGTGACCTGTAGCGAGGTAATCGGCTTCCAGGGCCATAGCTTTCCGGAGGAGCAGGTCGAACTTTATGAGCTTATTGCAGGCCAGGCAGGGGTTAGGGGTTATTCCGGAGGCGTAGCCATGGATGAAAGGCAGTACAACCTTTTCAAAAAAAGGTTCAGTGAAGTCCAAGACGTAGAAAGGGATGCCCAGGATTTCAGCCACCCTGCGGGCAAGTTCCACTGCAACTGGGGGGCAGCAGCGGTTCTCCCCATTTCCGGGGGCCCAGAGTCTCATCATTACTCCTATGACTTCATATCCCTTTTCAAGCAACAAAGCGGCGGTAACGGAGCTATCAACCCCGCCGCTCATTGCTACTACAACCCTTCCCTTCTTCATTCTCCTTCTTCGTTCAAATTTAGCTTGACCTCTGGATTTTTTCGGAGGTAATCTTCAATAGCTTTGTGGACAGCTTCGGCGGCCAGGTTGCTGCAATGCATCTTATTAGGGGGCAATCCTCCCAGGGCTTCGGCTACAGCTTTGCGGGAAAGTTTCAGAGCTTCTTCAAGGGTTTTACCTTTAACCAGCTCTGTAGCCATGGAACTTGTGGCTATAGCAGCGCCACATCCTAAAGTCCGGAACTTTATATCCACAATTTTCCCCTCTTTCACCTTTATGAACATTTCCATAACATCTCCGCAAACTGGATTTCCGACCCTGGCCACTCCATCAGCGTCTTCTATAACCCCGACATTGCGGGGGTTCATGAA
>CAZZMI010000054.1:0-15611 GCA_964655275.1 uncultured Anaerolineae bacterium
GTGTTGTGTCTTCTCAACTTTTATGCTATAACTTCACACGCTTTATTCCAACTGCCGAGGGATTGAAGCATGCGCAATTTCCTGGCCTTCCTTTGGGGATGGACAATCGCCATCCTTGGCGGATTGATCGGCTTAGGCGGTGCAGAGTTCCGCCTCCCTGTCCTGGTGAGCATATTCAGGTACCGCACTCTCCAGGCAGTTGTCATTAACCTTATCATCAGTTTAGTTACCGTAATCTTCTCTTTCCTTTTCCGAACCGGCCTCACCAGGTTTAGCATAACAACCCTATATACGGGCATCATCCTTAATATCCTGGCCGGCTCATTGTGTGGCGCATATATTGGCGCTAATTTCGCAACCAGGTTAGAAGAACGGAAATTAACTCGCATTGTGGTCGTTTTCCTGCTCTTGTTGAGTTTCATCATAATTAGCCACGGCGTTATTGCTGGGTTAACTATACCTCAATTGCCCCCCCTTCTGCGTACTGTGGCTGGATTTCTGGCCGGGGTTGTGATCGGAATATTTAGCAGCGTGGTGGGGGTCGCCGGGGGTGAACTGATTATCCCAACAATTGTGTTGCTTTTCTCAGTAGACATCAAGCTCGCAGGAACGTTGAGCCTTGCTATCAGCATTCCTACCATTATCATGGGGCTTATCAAATATCATCGTCAGCACCAATTGAGCAAGATAACTACTTACCGGGGGTTCATTGCTTGGATGGCCGCAGGCTCAGTCTTCGGATCGTTAATGGGGAGTTATTTGCTAAGGTTTGTATCAAGTCCATTCCTGCACATTTTGCTCGGGATCATACTATTCATTTCGGCTTTGAGGCTGCTCTCACATTGAAATATAGGCCCATGGTGAGCAAACGATCCTAAGGCCGGCTTATTATCAACCTCATAAAGCCCTTCTTCCTCTGGAACCAGATCAAATTGCCACCCTGCGCAGAGAAAAAGGACGTCAAAGCAGCAAGATCATAGAAACGGCTGCGCATGCAGAGCAATTTCTCCCCGAGGGCTATCAGCTTCACCACCAGATTGGTTATATCCGGCTCCTCAAGGAAAAGTCGTCCTCCTCTTTTGAGAACCCGGATCAGCTCCTTTGAGGCCGTGGCATGGTCTTTAAAATGGTGGAAAGCATCCACCACAATTACCGCATCAACTACTTCTGAGGCAAAAGGTAACGCTTCCACACGCGCACAGCACACCAAAAGGCCTTTCTTCCTGGCCTGAATCAACATACCCGGGGAAAGGTCCACCACAACTGCTTTAACCCCGTCCTTCAAAAGAACTTTAGATACTCTACCAGTCCCTCCTCCCACATCCAGAATAAGCTGCCCTTCCCTTACATCAAGCCATGACAGGGCCCGGCGATCGGGTGCGGTAAATATTCGGTCATATAAAGGGGCGAGCCATGAAAAAACGTCGGGCATTTCACTCTACCTGCAATATTAGATAAATTGGCCGGCCGCTCCTTTCCCGAAGAAGGGCTATCATTTTTAACTTTAAACCCTTTTCGTGGGCCAGGTTTTCCAGAGCTTCAACCCGCCCTTTGAAAACGGTATCCTCCGGAGCATGGGCGATAAAAATCGCTCCGGAGCTCAGAAAAAGAGATGCCCTTTCTGCAAAACCAGGGTCCGGTGCATGGAAACTTTCATATCCAAATATTTCCACCGGCCTTACTTCGCCCCGGGTAAGGAAACGGATCGGCGCATCTATCCCCCAGTCCAGAGCCACTACAGTGCTCTCCTTACGGGCAAGGAGGTATCCGGCCAATTCGTATACAGCATCAGAATGAGAGGAGTGACCTCCGCATGAAGCTAAAGCCCTGTGATAGCGCATGGTTGCGTAAAAATCCTCACCAGCCCAAAGGATGAGAACGGCAATAGCCATGATCCTGGCAAATCGGAGCGGGCCAAAAGATCTGAGCAGGAGAGCTACTCCAATCCCGGCAGATAAGATCAGAAGGGGTATGATGAAAAAGTAATGGGTTATGAAAAGCCCACTTATGGTAAAAGCGCTTTCCATTACCATGATGCTTGCAATAAATGCTGGCAAGAGAGCGCGTGGGCTGGCCTTTCGGGTCAGAACCAGGACTAAGGTAATAAGCACAAGCCCACCTGAAGCCCACGGTGCTATGGGGTTAGAAAAACTTCCGCCAAGATACCAGAGATGGTCACCCTTAAGTAAAGATACGATCTGTTTCAGCCTGATGAGGACATTGTTACCCCAGGACAGGTTATTTACGCCGTAATAAGAGAAGCGCAGGTTCCTGAAGATCGCCAAAATTGTTCCTCTGGTCATAGCGTTAAAAGCAAAAAGGGGGACAAGGGGCAGTAAAAAGATTACAAGGATATAAGCGATCTCCCTGATGGAAAGAGGCCTTCGCAAGAGGCCTGGCACAGCAAAGAGAGCCATAGCCAGGATGGCCCAGAGGAAGATGGCCTTGGAATAAAATCCCAAGCCCCACAGCAGGGCCAGGCAATAAAGGTCGCGGGTTTTGCCCTTTTCCCACCAGCGAATCCCACAGAGGAGGCTTGCCACAAGGAATAAAGAGGTGATATTAGTAACGAAAATGCCTTGCCTGCTCCAGAAAACAAAAGAGGGATTTAAGGCCAGGAGCAATGCAGCCACCATTCCGGCCGGGGGCCCACACAGCTTACGGGCCAAAACCCACGTTAAAAAAACAGTGCCTGCGCCGATGGAAAGAGCGTAAAGCCGCAAAGCCTCCACTTTTATTCCAATAACCCCCAGAAAAGGTAGAGAGAGAAAAACGTTCAGAGCACCGATGTAATCCTGAACCATAAGGGGGATGCCTACAGGGCCAACCTGGACCTGAGCCCCCCGAAAGGCCGTGAGAGGGAGGCCCCGGAGAAACTCCATAGCATTGATGCCGGCTTCTCTGGCTTCATCATAGTGGATGCCGGGAAGATTCAGGTTCCATGAACCAAGGGCAATGAAAAAGATCAAGGCGAGGACAAGCCCCAATCGGTCAATGGACTCCATCATGGCTTTACCTCAAACTCCACTGCCTGGCCATAAGGCTCCAGCGAGGGCCAGCGGTAAAAGCCCACTCTAAGATGTAGGGGAAATGTGAAGGAACCTTCAATTCTGTGGATGTCCTTCAAGAGCTGGCCCGGTTTCCATAAAGATGTAGGATAAAAAACGCCTCCCGGCCTGTGATCGCTCCCAGCTATTCGCTCCCCCTCAGGCCCCAGAATGTGGATGTAGCTGTGAAGATCCTCCCCCACATGGTGAAGGGTTTCCCAGTAAAGGGCTATCTCCACCTCACCTTCCCCCTTCAAAAGTTTATATCCCGCAAGGGTCAAAGCATCCGCAACTTTGAGGCTCAAAGTAATGAAACTTTCTCCCTCAACTTTTCCCACGACCTCCCACAGGCCATTCCATTCCTGAAGCCGGTAAGCCACTTCCAGTCCTTCCATTTGTTTTATAATGAAAACGGGGCGACCGGAAGCGAGAGCTCTGTCCAGCACCAGGCCTATATCCTTAAGCTCCGGCACTATCAACGGGTAAAGGGGTATGAGGTCAGGCCGTTTCCCCTCTACCAACTGGAAGTAATACAGAGGCACCATCTCGTCGCGGTCATTGCTCACAAGAATGGCTCCTTCCGGCAGAGGGAGGCGCAGAATGTAATCCCATTTATTGAAGATGTTTGAGCCGGAACTTTGAACAGATGAAAAATTCTGCACTAAGAGGGCCAGGGGCAGGATAAAGAGGACCATAGCTTTATTCCCCAATCTGAAGGCTAATTCCCCGGCTCCACAGGAGATCCAGAGGGAAAAGATAAGGTAAGCAGGAATGTAGAGTAAGCGGATATCGCCTATGAGGTAAGCCAGATTGAAGGCTGTGGCAGCCCCGAAGCTGATGCCTGTTAGAGCCAGCACATCCCAGCGCCGGTGAAGGTAAAGGCCAGCGAGCCCAATAATCCCCAGGATAACCCCTCCCCAGCTGAATTCTTCCACAAGCCATTGCCCTGCTTCAACCATCCTACTCCAGGTGATAGCCTCCCATTTGAGCAATCCTCCGAACCTCCTGGCCAGAACAAAATCCATAAAGTCCCTGAAAGAATTACCGTAAAGTATCAGGGTATCATCAGGGCTCAGGTAAACTTTAAGGTAAGGCAATGATGGGGCTCGCAGTGGGATAAGAAGGTAAAAGAGCAATGGCGCAAGGAAGAGGGCTAAAGAGAGCGCAGCATGGCCACGAGGCTTTCTCTTTCTCACCAGGTAAAAAACTACGGCTCCCGGCAAGAAAAGAGTAAAACTGCGGTGGTGGGCAAGACCCAGCCCTGCGATAAAAGAGACAGCGGGCAGGGGCAAATCTTTCATCACGGCCCAGAGAAAGAGGACTATAAAGAAAGCATTCAAGCTGTAAACTTCGGCGACCACTGATTGGTTCCAGAAGGTGCGGGAGAAGGCGAAAGTCAGTGCCCCTACAACATAAGGCCACAAGTAAGGCTTCTGATTTGCTTCCATCCCAAGATATACCATAAGCCCTACGGTTGCCGCACCCCAGAGGGCAGAAAAAAGGTTCATTCTGAAAGCCACGCTGCCGCAAGGGAAAAGGTGGCTCCATAACCATCCCAGGAAGCAAAAGAGTGGATAGCCCGGGGGATGAGGTATGCCCAGGACATATGGCACAAACTGAAATTCACCAGGGTCACCTTCCAGCACGCCGGGGGCAAGGGTTTTGAGGTAAAAGATCAAAGCCAGAAATGCAGTTCCCAGGGTAAGAGCTCTCCTCACTCTTTTCGCCCCAGCGCTATCAGAAATATTCCCAGCAAGATAAGGGTGACCCCTATCCACTGGATTGGACGGATTTGCTCCTTGAAAAGGAGCCTGGCGGCTAATACCTGTACAGCCACAAAGCCTAAGCCCATGAATATCCCGTAGGCCAGATAAAGGGGTATGAATTTCAGGAGCAAAGTAAAGGCTATAACTCCCAGGAACCCAGCGAGGTTTCCCACTACCTGCCAGGCCAGGAAGCCGCGCCAGGTTTGACTTCCGGCCGATAATTTGAAGCCCACATTGCTTGTAACCACGCAGGCTACGTATAAAAGCCCAAGGGCAGGAATTGCTAACTGCCTGGCCATAGTTACTACCTCTGAAGAGATGAACGGCGTTCTTTTATAGCTCTGACAAACCCCCTGAAGAGGGGATGGGGGCGGTTAGGCCTGGATTTAAATTCGGGGTGGAACTGGCTTGCCACCATCCAGGGGTGATTGGCCATTTCCACAATTTCTACCAGCCTGCCATCGGGGGAAGTCCCGGAAATGATAAGCCCATGAGATGTCAAAAGTTCCCTGAAAGCATTATTGAACTCGTAGCGATGTCGGTGGCGCTCGTAAACAAGCTCAGCGCCATAAGCTTGGGCAGCCCTGGTGCCGGGGACGAGCTTGCAGGGATAAGCCCCAAGCCTCATCGTCCCCCCCATCTCCCTTATCCCCCGCTGTTCGGGTAAGAGGTCAATTACAGGGTACGGGGTATTGGGGTTAAATTCGGTGCTGTTGGCCTCTTCGCTCTTCAGGACATGGCGGGCAAACTCTATGACCATAACTTGCATTCCAAGGCAGAGGCCCAGGTAGGGGATTTTATTTTCCCGGGCAAAACGGGCCGCTATTATCTTCCCCTCAATACCCCGATACCCGAAACCTCCAGGAACAATGATGCCTTCTACTTGCTTCAATCGCTCCAGTGCATTGCCTCTCTCCAGGTCTTCAGCGCTTATCCACTCAATTTCCACATCGCACCCTTCGTGGAGGGCTGCGTGGCGCAGAGCCTCCTTTACGCTTATATACGCATCCACAAGCTGGATGTATTTCCCCACTATTCCAACTCTTATCTTCTCCTTAGGCCTCTTTATTTCTTCAACCATCTCCGCCCATTCCTCAAGGTCAGGTTTTTCTCCTCTTATCTGAAGTTTTTCCAGTATGAAATCCCCCAGGCCTGCCTTCTCCAGGATAAGTGGAACCTCGTACACGGTTTCCACCGTTACAAGCGGTATTACTGCCCTTTTCTCCACATCGCAGAAGAGAGCAATTTTATCCTTTAGAGCTTCGTCCACAGGATAATCTGAGCGGCAAACTATGACATCGGGCTGGATTCCAATGGAACGCAACTCTTTAACGCTGTGCTGGGTGGGTTTAGTCTTGAGCTCGCCCGTGGAGCTCAGGTAGGGCAGGAGGGTAATGTGAATATAAAGGGTATTTTCACGGCCAAAGTCTTTGCGCATTTGCCTTATAGCTTCCAGGAAAGGTTGCCCCTCTATATCTCCAACCGTCCCCCCTACTTCCACTATAATGACTTCTGCGTGGTGCTCTTCGGCAGCCTGGATTATCCGCCGTTTTATCTCGTCGGTTATATGGGGGATGACTTGGATTGTGCCGCCAAGGTAATCGCCGCGCCTCTCCTTAGCGATGACTTCAGCATAGATTTGGCCAGCTGTAACGTTGGATGAGCGGGAGAGGTTTTCATCAATAAAACGCTCATAATGGCCCAGGTCCAGGTCTGTTTCTGCCCCGTCCTCGGTAACGAAAACTTCACCGTGCTGGTATGGGGACATGGTCCCCGGGTCCACATTTATGTAAGGGTCAAGCTTCTGGAGAGTCACAGCCAGGCCACGGCTTTTTAGGAGGCGTCCAATGGAAGCGGCGGTTACCCCTTTTCCTACGGAAGAAACAACTCCTCCTGTGCAGAAAATAAACTTGGGCATATCCCATCCCCCTCCCAGGATTTTGGGGGCTTTAAGGGGCCCTTATTATTTTACCTCTAAATTTCAGAAAAGCAAGCTGGTCATACTTAAACCCGTGTCCCCGAGTAAACCGAAAGTTATTTGCAAAGAGCCTCGTTTTATGGTAAAATAGTTGTAACTTCAGCGATGAAGCTGAGCAGTGCCGGGAAATAAATAATCCAAAGGAGGGCAGGCCATGGAAAAAGTGTGGTATAAATTTTATGACCCCGGAGTTCCGCGTACTATTTCCTACCCCCTGATCCCCCTCTATAAATTCTTGGACGACAGCGCTGAAAAGTATCCTGATCGCCCCGCGCTTGTTTTTGGGGGAAGGCTTGGCAAAAGATACATGGGCAGCCAGATAACTTACAAGAAACTTAAGGAACTTGTGGACCGTTTCGCCACCGCTCTCCAGGCCTTAGGGGTTAAAAAAGGTTCTAAAGTAGCTGTTCATCTCCCCAACTGCCCTCAATTTATTATCGCTTATTATGGAGCCCTTAAGGCCGGGGCCACTGTCGTCCCCACAAACCCCTTGTATGTGGAAAGGGAACTTGAATATCAGTTCAACAATGCTGGTGTGGAGACGGTGGTGACTTTGACCAAGTTTTACCCCCTTATCCGGAACATAAAGCCCAAGACGCCCCTCAAGCATATAATAGTGACCAACATTAAAGAGTATTTCCCACCCTTGCTCAAGTTGCTTTTCACCCTGGCTGTTGAGAAAAAAGAAGGGCATCGCCTTGAAGGGGAGCTCGTAGAAGGGACTTACATGTTCCAGGACCTCCTGGCCAAATATCCCCCTAATCCTGCCCCAGTTGAGGTAGACCCTCAGGAAGACATAGCGTGTTTGCTTTATACAGGCGGGACTACCGGGGTTCCCAAGGGTGCTATGCTTACCCATTATAACTTGGTAGCTAACGCCCTACAGGTTCGCTCCTGGCTCCCTGATGTGCAGGAAGGGCGAGAAACTTCTCTGGTGGCACTCCCTCTCTTCCACTCATATGGAATGACTGTATGTATGAACTTTGGGCTAAACGCGGCCGGAACCCTTGTGCTCATGCCCAACCCCAGGGATATTGAGGAGATGCTCATCCTTATTGACAAATATAAGGTGAGCCTGTTCCCGGGTGTGCCCACAATGTATGTGGCCATTAACAACCACCCTGATACCCCCAAATACAACCTTCGCTCTGTAAAGGCCTGCATAAGTGGAGCTGCGCCTCTTCCTGTAGAAGTTAAGAAGAGGTTTGAAGAACTAACAGGTGGCAAGCTCTGCGAAGGTTATGGCCTTACTGAAACTTCACCGGTTACCCACTGCAACCCCATATATGGCCTCAACAAGCCTGGCTCTATAGGCATCCCATTCCCTGACACTGAAGCTCGTATTGTGGACCTGGAAACCGGGACAAGGGAATTGCCGCCGGGTGAAATTGGCGAGCTGGCTATAAAGGGACCTCAAGTTATGAAGGGCTACTGGCAAATGCCCGAGGAGACGGAACTCGTCTTCAAGGAAGGCTGGCTTCTCACAGGCGATATCGCCAAGATGGATGAAGACGGCTACTTCTACATTGTGGACCGCAAGAAAGACATGATAATTGCCGGCGGTTACAACATCTATCCTCGTGAGGTAGAAGAAGTCCTCTACCAGCACCCCAAGGTTAAAGAAGCGGTGGTAGCCGGAGTCCCAGACCCTTACAGGGGCGAGACTGTTAAGGCTTACATAGTCCTTAAAGAAGGGGAGACGGCTACAGAGGAAGAGATTATTGAGTTCTGCCGGAAGTATCTGGCCCGTTACAAGGTTCCTACAATGGTGGAATTCCGGAAAGAGCTCCCCAAAAGCACGGTTGGTAAACTGCTGCGGCGAGTGCTGGTAGAGGAGGAGAAACAAAAACTCCAGGCTCAAAAGTAAGAAAGGCCTCTTCAGTAGCGGGGTATAAGGTCTTAAAATGGCCTTATACCCCGTTTTTCTAAAAAACCTACAATGGAGCTAAAACATGCTTAACTGGTCAAAGTTAAAGGGAAAACTTTACCCCTTTGTAACTGGTCTCCTCTATGTTTTATTCGTGGGTTGGTCTTTATATGGAGCAGTTCGTCCCATAGAAACGTATAAATTCCGGCTGATTCACCTGGGTTTTGTTCTGCTCCTGGTAGCTTTAACTTACCCTGTTTCAGAGAAGGCAAAAAAGTGGCGATGGTTTGTGGATTTGCCCCTGGCTTTGGCGGGCATCTTGGTAGTTTACTACCCGCTCCGAAACCTTGATGCTTTCCTCCGCCGCTCCACTATCCCCAATGCACTGGATGTAGCTATGGGGATAGTGGCTATCCTTTTACTAATTGAATTTTCCCGCCGTGTTGTGGGCAATGCTTTCACTTTGGTGCTTATCTTTTTTCTGCTTTACGACCTTTTTGGTTATTACATTCCTGGAGGGCTTGGGCACAAAGGGTATAGTCTTGACCGTATTGTAGGGCACATGTATATGACCCTGGAAGGGATATTGGGAGTGCCTCTGGCTGTAAGCGCTTCTTTCGTTATCCTCTTTGTAGTTTACGGGGTCTTTATGGATGTGGCAGGTGCCGGGAAGTTCTGGCTGGAGCTTGCCATTTCCCTTATGGGGCGCAAACCTTCAAGTGCAGGCCGGGGGGCCATCCTAACCACTGCCCTTTTAGGAGGTCCTCAGGCCAGTGGCGTGGCCACCACTATGTCCGTAACACCGATCATGTGGCCTGTGCTTAAAAAAGCTGGATATGACCCCAATATGGCAGCTGGGCTTATTTCGGCAGGGGGAATTGGAGCGGTGATCTCGCCTCCTCTAATGGGTGCCGCTGCTTTCCTTATAATGCAATTTCTGGGTATATCCTTCTGGGACGTGGTAATAATGGTACTTATGCCCACCCTCCTTTATTACATAGGCGCCTTCTTTATAGTGGAACTTGAAGCCAGGAGGCGAAAATTCTTGCCCCCTGATGTTCCACCCATAACTTTTAAAGAAGTCATGCTGAAGCGTGGTTACCACCTCCTATCCCTAATAGTGCTGGTAGTCCTCCTCGCTCTTGGCCGTTCCCCGGAATCAGCAGCCATTTGGGCAATTCTTACCACGGTGCTAACCAGTTTTCTGAGCCGGGACAGGAACGAATGGCTTACCCCCCGCAAGATAGTAGAAGCCCTTATAGAGGGCGGCAAGAATATGGTTCCGGTGGCTGTACTCCTGGCCGCTGCAGGCCTGATAGTGGGAACTTTTTCCTTGACAGGATTAGGGCTCAAGATTTCAAGTTTGATCATGGCTCTGAGCCGGGGTAACAGGATCATAGCCCTGCTCCTTGCTTTCATAACTTCTCTCATAATTGGATTAAGCTTGCCCATCACCGCTACTTACATCATGACAGTTGTAATGGTAGCACCAGCTCTGGTCAAGCTGGGCATCCCCGATTATGTAGCTCACATCCTTGTATTCTACTTCGCCGTCCTCTCCGAGGTTTCCCCTCCAGTGGGGCTTTCCCCCTCTGCCGCGGCGGCTATAACTGGTGGTAATCCCTTCCAGGCCATGCTTCAATCCTGGAAGTATTGCCTTTCCACCTTTATGGTCCCATTCCTGTTTTCCGCCACGCCTCTGGGTTTCAATCTCTTAATAGTGAATTCAAAGCTGGTGCCTTTCTTGCTGGCGACTTTAAACAGTATCCTGTCCATTTTGTTCATCAGCGTTGGAATAATAGGGCATTTTAAGTCCAGCTTAAATTTGCTTGAAAGGGCTGTACTTGTAGTGCTGGCCTTGCTTTTAGTAGCTTACCCCTTGGGCTCTTCAGGTGTAGGGTGGGGAACCGCAGCCGCAGGGCTCGTGGTTTTAGCCTTAAATTCTTTAAGGAGGGGTTAAAATGAAATCTGTAACGGTAAAAATACTAGCGCTAAGCCTTCTCCTGTCTCTGCTCCTTTCGGCTGGATGTGCCAAAAAGCCTGAAAAGCTTTCTTTCAGTATTGCTACCGGTGGGACAGGGGGAGTATGGTATCCCCTTGGAGGGGCTATAGGAGGATTGATAACCAAGAATGTCCCCAACACCGAAGCCACGGCTGAATCCACCACCGCTGCTATTGACAACTTGCTCCTCCTGACTACGGGTAAAGCCGGGATGGCTTTCTGCTACGATTACCACGTGGTTTGGGCCAACGAGGGAAAAATACAGGCCCTTGGGGATAAGAAGCCCGTTCGGCTTGTTATGGGGTTCTATGAGCAGCCTCTCCACATCGTCACAAAAGAGGGGACAGGGATAAAGACCATTTATGACCTAAAAGGCAAAAGGGTTTCTACCGGGGCTCCCAACAGTGGTACCGAGGAGCAAGCTGGTTATGTGCTCAAGGCCCTGGGAATTGACTGGGACAAGGATTTCACAAGGGAGAAACTGGGGGCTTCTGAATCTGTGGCTGCTTTGAAAGACGGCAAAATTGATGCATTCTTCTGGAGCGGCGCTGTTCCTACATCATCCATCATTGACCTGGCTTCTACTCCTGGCCTCAAGATGGTGCTGGTGCCTATAGCTGGAGAAGATGCCGATAAGATAATGGCTGCTAATCCTGGTGTATTCCACAAGACAAAGTTTGCTGCTGGCTCTTATCCCGGCCTTGAAAGCGATGTAGAGACCATAGGTATTACCGCTGTGCTGGTGACCATGGATACTTTCCCCGCCGATAGGCTCTATCAGATTCTGAACGTCATTTTCTCCAACCTGAACGAGCTGGCAGCTGTGTGGAAGGGCGCGGCCAAGCTTACCCCTGAAAAATCCATCGGCCAGGTAACTCCTGATGCTTTGAAGTACCTCCACCCAGGGGCTGAGAAGTTCTTTAAAGAGAAAGGGGCTCTTAAATAAAATGTTAAAAGCTCTCGGGGCCTTGCGGAGGTTGCCTTTCCTCTGCAAGGCCCTTTTTTTGGCCCTGCTTTTTCTTCCATTCCCACTGCCTGGATTAACCCTGGTGGAGGTGGAAAACCCCTCAGGAAACTTTTTCTTCCTGCTGAAAAGAGGGGAAGAAGTTCGCCTGAGCTGGAGGAACTCTCTCTTCGGCCAGGAGGTTACGGAGCGTTTCCTGGCCCAGGGTAGCTTTCTGTGGCTGGAAGAGGTTGCCTTTGAGGACAAAATATCCGGCTACACGATGAAAGTTACCCCTCAGGACCTGGCAGATCTATACCACACTGGCGGAGCTTTCAGAGCAAATGGAATACACAAACCTTTTAGCCACGCAATTTTCAGGGTCGGAGCTATAGGCAGACCCAGGCTCAAAATCAAAGGTCAGGAAATAGACTTTCAGGAACAAGCTGGTTTTGGGGGAATTGTGGTCCTGAGGGCTAAGAAGGCTAACTTCGTAAACCTTTTGCTGGCTTCTGCAAAAGCACTCGTTCGTCGCCTACCCTCCTGGTTATCTTCTTTTCGTCCAGATGTTCCATGAGGGCCAGAGCATACTTTCGGCTCGTCCCGAACATATCCCTGACCTGAGCTACAGTAATCTTTCCCTCTCGCTCAAGCCTCTCCACCACCTTTCTAACCATCTCCCGGTAAGTTTCGGCCAGGAAGACGACCTCAGGGCTCACTTTGATTAGAATTCCCATCTCCAGCAGGGCAGAGAAGAGCTCACTTCCCAGGGTAATTTCACACTCAGCCACTGATGGGGTAGCATAAGGGTTGGCTCTGAACCGGGCCAGGAGCTTTTCCACCAGCTCCTTCTGTTCGGGGGAGAATTTTACCTCGTGCTGAGGAAGAGCTATTATTCCCTCTTCTTCCCGCACTTTCCCCTCTGCCACCGCCCTAGCCAGTGCTTCTCCAAATACCCCTGAGGTTACTTTCAGCTTGCTCCGGAGTTCCTCCTTTGACATCCCTCTCCTCAGGGGATAGCGACGGTGGTAATCTTCCAGCAGGGAAATCATACGTCCAAGAAGCTTATCCCAGCCTGATCTGGTCATAAGATGACCCTCCTCACCGGTCCCTTTAGGCCTCAGAGTGAGGATTTCCCCCTTCTCTATTAGCCTTTGCAGGATTTCAACAGCCTGTTCTTTACTCAGGCCAAGGTGAGGCAAAAGTTCCTGGAAACGGACCGGTTCGTAAGCTTTCAATGTGTTCAAAAAGACCTCCTCAGGGACACCACTGGCCAGAGCTTTCAATTTTTCTATCACTTCGGGACGGAAGCGTCGGTGTCTTCTACCCGGATGGGGATCTACCACTTTGCCTCCCCCTACAGTCATAGGAGGGGAGGGCCAGCGAATTATGAACCCATCTCCCTTCACCAGAGGGACAGGCCTCTCTAAGACGAGCTGGACGAAAGCTTCTTCCCCCGGTTTCACTTCTTCCCGATCCAGAACCCTTACTTTTGCCATGACCTCAGCAGCGCCACTGAAGAATTTGACTTCGGCGTTGTGGGGCAGAGGGAAAGGGGATTCGGCCAGGTAACGGAGATGGACATCCACCAGAGAAGTCGGGATCAGCCACCCGGGAATGGTGAGGACATCGCCCCGACTTATTTGTTCCTTATCAACCCCGCTCAAGTTCACAGCTACCCTGCTTCCAGGCCGGGCGACCTGAATTTTCTCTTTGTAAGATTGCAAGCCCCTTATCCTAGCCTTAAGGCCCTGAGGAAGGATTTCCACCTCTTGCCCGACCTGGAGACTGCCATCCACCAGAGTGCCGGTGACCACCGTCCCGAACCCCACTATGGTGAAAACCCGGTCTATGGGCAGGCGCGGCTTTCCAAGGTCAACCCTTGCAGGGGTCCGGACTAAAATGTCTTGAAGGGCCTGAATTAACCGGTCAAGCCCCTCTCCGGTTTTGGAAGAAGTCAATATTATCGGGGCATTTTCCAGGATAGTGCCTTTTACGGTTTCCCTGACTTCTTCCTGAACCATGTCAAGCCACTCTCTATCCTCCACCAGGTCAATCTTGGTTAGAGCTATCAAGCCTGCTTTAACTTGGAGTAAATCTAAGATGGCCAGATGTTCCCTCGTCTGGGGCATGACTCCTTCATCAGCAGCTATGACCAGTATAGCAGCGTCTATTCCCCCTACTCCGGCCAGCATGTTTTCAATGAAATCTTTGTGCCCTGGCACATCCACTATCCCTACCTTTTCCCCATTGGGAAGGGTAAGCCAGGCGAAACCCAGATCTATGGTCATTTCCCGTTCTTTTTCTTCCTTCAATCTGTCGGGGTCTATGCCCGTTAGAGCTTTAACCAGTGAGGATTTACCGTGGTCCACATGGCCAGCTGTGCCCACCACATACATGGCCTAATCCCCCATAGTTGCCGCCAGAAATTCTTGGAAAGCTAAAAGAACTCCTCTGAGGCCTTCCTCCTGAGTCTTGCGGAGGGAGGAAATGTCCTCCCGGAGGCCTCTGAGGGCTTCCTCCAGGGCTTCAATTTTGACCGCAAAATCTCTGTTTTTAGCTTCCTGGCGCGCTTTATTTTCCTCTATAAACATTTCCTGCTGTTTCCAGCGTCTCTCGGATTCCTCACGGTAGGTCTCCCATTCTTTCCTCATCCTCTCTTCTGCCACCCTGATTAACTCTAAGGCCTCTTTCTCGGCATTAGCTATGCTTTCCTGGAGTTTAATCGTCTGTTCTGCTATTTTGCGGTTTTTTTCGTATTGTTGGGAGTACAAATCCATAAGTGAGGAATATTCCGCCATTTTCTCCGCAAATTTGGCGAACTGCTTTGCCCACTCTTCCATCCGGCGCTGGCGATCCTGCTCGGCTATCCGCTGGTTTTCAACCCATTGGTCCTGTTCCTGGCGCAGGTTTTGATGGAATAGGCTCATCTCCTCTTGTTTTTTGGCCAGTTTCTGCAATTGCTCTGCAAGATAATCAAGGCGGCTTTCCAGCTCCCCAGCTCGCTTTAAAAGCCCTGCATTTTCTTGCTGGACCTGGGCCATGCGCTTGAGGAGGTAATCGTTCCGTTCCTGGATATAAGCGAGGGAATGCTCAATGTTTTCCAAAGTTTTCTCCACATTGCCCAGGCGATCCCTCAAGGCTAAAAGCAATTCGTTAAGCCTGGCTTCTTCTGCCTTGCGAGCATTGATTTCTTCAGGAACTTTCTTGAATTGTTCAAGCTCTTTCCTTACATCATCAATTGCCTTTGCCAGGCGAGCCCTTTCCGCTTGATGGAGACGTTCGCTTTCTAACAGAACTCTTCGCCTTTCTTCCTCGTAATTTTGAAGCAAGAGCATAATTTCCTTTTTAACGTTTGTTAAGGCCTCTTCCAGCTCACTTATTTTGATAAACCCCGCTTTAAGCTCATTCAGTTTATTTTCCAGTTCCTGGAGATTCTCCCTTTGTCCCTGGGTTTCTAAAGAAAGGGCTTCAAACTTTTGTAGAAGTTGCTTTAACTCGGAGCGATCGCGCCTTCTCTCCTCATCAAGCCATGTAACCATTTGAGTAAGCTGTGAAAGGTCCATTTCCATAGCTTTCCTCCTCAGCCCTATGGTCTAATTTCCACCGGTGTTCCTATCTCAGCCCACTCATAGAGCAGGCGAGCTTCTTTAGTCCCTAAAATTATGCACCCAAAGGAGACAGGGGTCCCCAAGTAGCCAGACCATAACGTCTGACCATTGGGTAGGATCGGGAGGGCATGTATTCCGTTTTCCAGGTCTCCTACCCTATAGATGCCAAGCCAATAGGGCATTTTAAGCCCCCATCGGTAGGAATAAGCCATGGGGATTTTGCTTATCACGGAGTAATTTCCGGGCCGCGTGGGGGAACCCGGTGCCCCAGTAGAGCAGATAAATTCGTAAACCAGTTTGTTCCCTTCCCAGGCGTAAAGTTTCTGCTGCGAGATCACTACCACGATGCGTTTGCGGGTTACAATAGCAGGTGTAGGCTTGGGCGTGGGGGTGGGGG
>CAZZMI010000055.1:0-14046 GCA_964655275.1 uncultured Anaerolineae bacterium
TCCCCATCCAGGCCCCCCATTTCGTTTTCTTCGCTCAGGAGGAACTTAAGCTTTTGCCACTATCCCATCAGACCGGAACCTTGCATGTTTATACCACCATTGACCTGGACCTTCAGCGAGAAGCGGAAGAAATCATTCACAGGCATCTGGGACGCCTGGCTCAAGAAAAACCCCCTCATAATGTCAACAATGCTGCCCTCGTAGCCATTGACCCCGCCACCGGCGAGATTCTAACGATGGTGGGGAACCCGGACTTTTTTGACCCTTCCATAAGCGGGGCAGTGAACATGGCTCTGGTTCCCCGGCAACCGGGGTCAGCTTTCAAGCCTATAACTTATGCGGTAGCCCTGAGCAAAGGTTATACCCCCGCTACCATGCTTCTGGATGTCCCCACTACTTTCCTTACGGCCGAGGGCAAACCTTATACACCTGTGAATTACGATCGCAAGTATCATGGCCCTGTCTCCTTAAGGGAGGCTCTCGGCTCATCCTTGAATGTCCCTGCTGTTCGGGTTCTACACGAAGTTGGAGTTGATGAGGTGTTAAGTCTGGCAAAAGATCTGGGTATAACTACGCTGAAGGATGCGGAGAGATATGGCCTCTCCCTGACACTGGGAGGCGGAGAAGTTCCCCTGCTGGAGCTTACCGCTGCCTATGCTGCCTTTGCCAATGGAGGCTTCAGGGTTACGCCCTTTGCCATAATGAGGGTAGAAAATTCCATGGGCCAGGTCCTGTGGGAAAACAAACCTCGCATTGGCCCCAGGGTTCTGGATGAGAAAGTGGCGTATCTCATTACTCACATCCTGGCGGATAATGAAGCGCGGATCCTTGGTTTCGGTTGGGGAAGCCCCCTCAGGCTAAGCCGACCAGCAGCTGCTAAAACTGGCACTACTACTGACTGGCGGGATAACTGGACAGTGGGATATACTCCAAGGCTTGTGGCAGGAGTGTGGGTAGGCAACGCAGATCACTCTCCCATGTATGAGGTTACCGGGATAACGGGGGCCGCACCTATCTGGCACGATTTCATGGAAAGGGCCCACCGTGGTCTTACCCCTCAGGATTTCCCAAGACCTCAGGGCATAATTGAGGTGGAAGTTTGCTCGCTATCGGGAAAATTGCCTTCTCCATATTGCCCTCACCGCCGCAAGGAGCTTTTCATAGCCGGCACCGAGCCCACCGAGACCTGTCCCCTCCACCGCCTCATGAGGCTTGACCTTATCACGGGACTTCCTGCTTCGCCCTCTACCCCACCGGAAAGGGTGGTAGAAAAGGTGGTGACAATTTTCCCACCCGAGGCTCAAGCTTGGGCAAGGGAGCAGGGTTTTCCAGTGTTTCCACCGGAGATGACATGGGAGGAGCCATTGGTAATTATCAATCCGCGACCCAATTCCCGCTATCGCCTGGTAAGTTCAGTACCCCGCGAGGAACAAAAAGCTGAAATCTTCGTTGAAGCTGCTTTTCCCCTGGAAAGGGTGGAGGTGATAATTGACGGGATAACGGTAGCTCTGATGGACAATCCGCCATATCGCTTCATGTGGGCCCTTCAGGAAGGCAAACATAAGCTCTGGGTGCTGGGTTATTCAGGGGGGAAAGTTTTCAAAAGCCGGGAAGTGGAATTTGAGGTTATCCCACCACTTCCTCAAAAACCCTGAGGAAATTTCCCCACAGGATTTTCTCCACCTGATCCTCACTGTAACCTCTTTTCAGCAAGCCGTCGGCTATACGGGGGAAACAGGTAGCATCTTCAAGCCCCTTGGGGGGTGGATCGGTAAACCCGTCAAAATCTGAACCTAATCCTGCACAATCTATCCCTCCAAGCCTGATGATATACTCAATGTGGTCCAGGACATCCTCAATTGTAGCTTTTTCAGGCCTTGGGGAAAGGAAACGTGGCACAAAGTTAACCCCTATGACTCCACCTTTTTCGGCGATAGCTTTTATCTGAGCATCCGTTAAGTTGCGATAGTGAGGGCAAAGGGCATAAACGTTGGAGTGCGAGGCAATAACAGGGTGCTTGCTTAATTTTAGGACTTGAGCAACCCCCTTGGGGGCGAGATGGCTGACATCAATAATGATTCCCAGGCGATTCAGTTCTTCCACAAGTTCGGCCCCGTATGAAGTTAAACCCTCATCAAGACCTTCTTCGGTAACACCGTCGGCTGCTTTGTTGCGGCGGCTCCAGGCAATTCCCACTATCCTTAAACCGAGGCGGTGAAGCATCCTGAGGGCAGCTAAATCCTCTTCCAGACCCTCAGCTCCTTCCATAGAAAGGATGACAGCAAGTTTACCTTCATCCCTTGCCTTCTTTATATCCACCGCCTTCTTTGCCAGGATAACCTGCTCATTGCTTTCCTCCACAGCTTTAAACAATATATCCATCAAGCGGAGGGTGTAACGGAGAGGGCCTGAGGGAATTTCATCGGTAGGGATGAAAAGGGCCAGGACTTGAGCGCACACTCCTCCCTCCATAAGCCTTGGTATATCCGAGTGACCTCCGCTGTTCTTTTCAAGGATATTAACAGAACTTCTTAAGGCCCTGTGCAATAGATCATTGTGGGCATCAAAGACGGAAAAATTTCGCCTCATAGATTCCCCCCGCCTTTCAGTTTCGGAAAACAAGATAACACAACCCCTTTATTTTTGCAAAAAGCAAGCCCGTGCCAAAAGCTTTGCCGATTAGATTGAGCCTTAAGTGATCCACTTAAACTCCACAGGTCCCTCAAGAAACTTGCTGACCTCGCAATATTTAGCGGAGTTTGAAAGGATCTTTTTCTCCCTTTCAGTTAACTCATCTTTTATGCGCAGGGTTATGGAGATTCGCCCTCCTCTTTCAAAGTTCTCCATTTCTACCTCAACCTCAAAGGGGCTGAGGTTAATACCTTTATGGGCGGCAACTGCTGCCACCGTCAGGGCCACACATGAGGCTAAAGAGGCGGCCAAAAGCTCCCAGGGGCATGGATTTTGTCGCCCCTCGGCATCTTTACGTTCCACAGTGAAGGAACTTGGGCCTGCGATGACCTCAGCTGCGTCCGGTTTTCTGCAGATAGCTTTAACTTTGACCATAAACTTCCCGGTAAAAAGTAATGGTCTCGCACGCAGTTTTATCCCATGAAAATTCGGATGCCCTGGCAAACCCTTTTTCCTTTAAATTTTCCCTGAGTTCCTGATCCCCCAAAATGGCATCAATCGCTTGAGCCATAGAATCGAGCGAGCGGGGGTCAAAGTAAAGGGCAGCTTCCCCCGCTACCTCCCTTAAAGCTGGAATGTCCGAGCAGGCCACCGGGGCTCCACAGCTCATCGCTTCCAGAACAGGCAAACCAAAACCTTCGTAGAGGGAGGGGAAAACGAAGGCGGTGGAGGCTGAGTATAGAGCCGGCAGGTCACTATCAGGCACACGGCCAAGCCAGCGGACGGACCCTTCTATCCCCAGCTTCTGAGCCAATGCCATTAGATCCCGGGAATCAGGGCCTATGGGGCCAGCTAACACTAAAGAAGTGTCTTTGCAAGCCCTGGCCCGGGCAAAGGCTTTCAGGAGGCTTTTCAAGTTCTTGTGGGGTTTGTGGCTCCCTACGTAGAGGATAAATTTCTCCGGAAGCTTATATTTGAGACGGACCGCCTCCTTTTCCTGCAAGGTCAATGGTTGAAAAGAAGGACTTGCCGCGAGAGGAATAACCCTCGCCTTTTTCGGGCCGATGTTAAAGCGAGCTTTTAAATCATTGAAAGCGGCCTGAGATACAACTATGAGGCCGGAAGAAGCTGAGAGAGCCATGAGGAAAAGAGGATAAAATAGGAACCGAGCCCTTAAAGAAACGCTTCCCGGATAGAGCAAAGGGATTAAATCGTAAATAGTTAAAAGGGCAATAGTGCCTGGCCTATAAGGCATGATGTAATAGAGGCTATGGTAAAGGGCGGGGCTGAAGCTTTTCAAAGCCCTGGGTATGAGCCACTGCTGGGCAAGGGAAAAAGGGGTGGCGGGGACGTCCAGGATGTGCACTTGTTCCCCGGAAGGGAAGGGGGAGGAGCAATGGACGGGGTCGCGGATTAATATTAAACGCTCGTTTCCCTTCAGGAATCTGGGCAAAGTCCAGGCTAAGTCAATGCCATATCTTCCTATCCCTGGAAAGTGCTCGCTGGCGACGCGCAAATCCAGCACGTAATTTAAAGGCAATTTTGCTCCTTTTCGGCAGTTTAGATGTTATATTGGCGCCGAAATGTTTCAATTTGTTCGTGAATTCTGGCTCTTTCGGCCAGGGCTCCTTCTATGGGCGCAGCGAAGTCTTTCTCCAGGCTGTCCACCAGCATAGCCACATCGTCCAGGAACTTTTTAAGAGGCTCCAGAAGGCTTACCTTTACGGGTTCTACGAATTCTTCCTCAGCTCCTGCTTTGCCGTTTTCCCGGGGAAAAATGTCTTCTTTAAGGCTTTTGAACACCCCGTTGTTGAGTTTATCAAGGGCTTCTGGAAGTTTTTCCAGGATAGATTTGATCCCTTCAAGAGCCTCACCAAACTGCTTTCCAGCGCCAAAGGGCAAGCTTTTAAGCAACCTAGCGAAGAACTCTACAACCGCTTCGGCGAAGGGCAGGATCTTGCCGATGACTTTGACTATCAGTTTGCCTGTTTCTTCCAGAAGTGAAATGAGGGCCTTTAAAATTTCTTCGCCTTCCTCTAAGAAGCCCCGCCACCGCTCCAGAGCTGAGAGGAATTTCCTTAAGGCCTCTTCGGCTATTTCTACAGCTTCCTTTATAACGCCGATTCCTGCCTTAACGGTTTCCAGAGGCGCTTTTATAACTTTCAGGGCCGTTTTAAGGAGGGCATCAATCCCAACTTTGTCCAGTTCTTCGTAAAGTTTGAGGAGGGTACGAAGCCTGGCTATTTCCAGCTCATATCCGGTCCTGGTTAGCGTCTGGCCCGCTTTAAAGCCACCAGCTCCGCTTAATGCCCCGATAGTCAGGAGAGCTCCACCAGCAGCTGCTCCTTTGAGGATTTTACGCCTTGTTTTATCCATGGTGCCTCCTTATACATCCAGATTTCGCACTTTACGGGCATGGGTCTGGATAAAACGGCGGCGCGGGGGAACGCTGGAACCCATAAGGATGCTGAAAGTGCGATCAGCAGAGGCAGCATCTTCTATGGTAACCCTGAGGAGGGTGCGTTTTTCGGGGTTAAGGGTGGTCTCCCACAACTGCTCCGGGTTCATTTCTCCAAGTCCTTTGTAACGCTGTATGCTGCTAACTTTACCCTTGAACTTCTGGAGAAGCTTTTCTTTTTCTTCCTCGCTGTAAGCGTAGTAATGCTCTTTGCCTACCTGTATGCGGTAAAGGGGTGGCTGAGCTATATAAAGGTGGCCCCGTTCAATGATTTGGGGAAGATAACGATAGAAAAGCGTCAGAAGCAGGGTGCGGATATGGGCTCCATCCACGTCGGCATCGCAGAGGAGGATTATCCGGCCATAACGGAGGTTTTCCAGGTTAAACTGTTCTCCAACCCCCGTTCCCAGGGCGGTAATGATGGCTTTAACTTCGTTGTTTTCAAGGATTTTATCCAGGCGGGCTTTTTCCACATTGAGGATTTTGCCCCGGATTGGAAGTATGGCCTGGAAACGCCTGTCCCGCGCCTGCTTTGCCGACCCTCCCGCAGAATCTCCTTCTACGATGAAAAGCTCTGTTTGGGTTGGGTCCCTCAAAGAGCAATCGGCAAGTTTACCGGGCAAGGTCATGCTTTCCAGCACGCTCTTGCGGATAACCAGATCTCTTGCTTTGCGCGCTGCTTCGCGGGCTCTTAAAGTGGTCAGGCACTTTTCAATGATTGCCCTGGCATCCTTGGGGTTTTCCTCAAGCCATCTGGAGAAGGATTCACTCATCACAGCTTCCACCTGGCTTTTGACTTCGGGGTTCCCAAGCTTGGCTTTAGTCTGGCTCTCAAACTGAGGTTCCGGAAGCTTCACACTTATGATGGCCGTAAGACCTTCCCTTACGTCTTCCCCTGTGAGGTTGGGGTCGCTTTCTTTAAGCAAGCCCTGCTTGCGGGCGTATTCGTTCAGGGTTCGGGTTAGGGCGGAGCGGAAACCTGTAAGGTGAGTTCCACCATCTACCGTGTTTATGTTGTTGGCAAAAGTGAAAACTGACTCTGAAAATTCATCAGTATACTGAAGGGCAATCTCTATCAGGGTCCCGTTCACGGTCTTTTCCAAATAAAAAGGAGGGTGGAGAGGGGAGCGATTCCTGTTGAGGTAGCGGATAAAGGAGAGGATGCCACCTTCAAAGTAAAAGGTCATTTCCTGGTCCGTCCGCTCATCCCGGAATTTTATAGTAAGGCCCTTGGTTAAGAAGGCCATTTCCCGGAACCTCTGGGCCAGGGTTTCAAACTTGTAGTTTATCTCCCGGAAGATCTCTTTGTCGGGCAGGAAATGGACGGTGGTGCCCGTAGCGCTGTCCTTGGTGCGGCCTACCTTCTCCACCGGTGTTACCGGCTTCCCGCGCTCATAACGCTGGCGGTAGATGAACCCTCCTCTTTTCACTTCTACTTCCAGCCATTCCGAGAGGGCATTTACGGCAGATACTCCGACTCCGTGGAGACCTGAGGCCACTTTGTAGCTACCGCTTCCAAACTTCGCCCCGGAGTGCAAGGTGGTCATAACCACTTCCAGAGCTGGTTTGCCCGTCTGGGGGTGGATGTCTACAGGGATTCCGCGGCCATTATCCACCACCTTCACAGAGTTATCGGGCAATATGGTGACTTCAATGTGGGTGCAGAAGCCAGCCAGGGCCTCATCCACGGCATTATCCACCACCTCGTAGATAAGGTGGTGAAGGCCCCGGATATCCGTTGAGCCTATGTACATCCCTGGGCGCCGACGGACAGCCTCTAACCCTTCCAGAACCTGAATCTTACTTGCATCGTATTCCCGCCAATCCAACTCACTCCCTCCGTTAAGGGTTTTCCAGGTATATTTTAGCATAAAACATTTGTTCTAACAAGCCTCGGCTCTTCTTTCTTTGACTATTTCAGAGCCAATGATTATCCTTGAAGCAAGGATGAGAGCAAGTGGGATGTGGACTCAAGGTTTAAAATTATTACGTCCCTGGGCCATCGTGTTCGCATCTTCTGTCGTTTACCTCTGCGTGATATTGAGCCTCCATGACTGGGACCCAATGGCTTTGGTGATGCCTGGCACCCGCTTCAGCGAGCTGGACCCAAAAGGCACCGAAGGTTACGATGGCCAGTTCGCTTATTATATCGCCCTTGACCCCTCGGGAGCCGAACCCCACCTGGATGTCCCAGCCTATCGCTACCAGCGCATATTGTTCCCCTTACTGTGCCGTTTCCTCGCCTTCGGTTCTGGTAAGTTGATCCCCTGGGCTATGCCTTTTGTAAACGCAATCGCTTTAGCTGCAGGCACTTATTTTGTTGAAAAAGTGCTTAAAAAATTCGGAGCCAGCCCTTGGTATGCCTTGATTTATGGTTTATTCCCAGGGCTACTGCTTTCCGTAAGGTTGGATTTGAACGAACCCCTGGCTTATGCTTTAGTTTGCGGAAGCCTTTTGGCTTTTGAAAAGGGTAAAACGCGCACGGGAGCAATCCTGCTGGGGCTGGCAGGCCTGACTAAGGAGCAAACGCTACTTTTTGCGGGGGGCTATACCCTGGCTTTCATTGCTCAAAGGGAACTGCGGGGTTTGAAAGAGTTAATGCTCTTTTCAATCCTTCCCGAAGCTCTTCTGCAGGGAGCTTTATGGCTGCGCTTTGGTTATCCAGGTATAGGTTCAGGCGGAGCTGGCGCCACCCCCTTTAGCCCTATTCCATTCGGTGGACTTTTGGCAATAGGGTTAATAAAGCCTCGCGCTCTTTTGCTATGGTTAACAATCCTTGGCCCTGGAGCTGTTTTCCCTTCTATTGCTTTGGGCTGCCTCTCAATTACACGCATTGTCAAGGGTGAATATCATCCCTTTACTTTTTCAGTGCTTCTGCACGCTCTGGCCATGGCTTTTCTGCCTTTCTCCACATGGCGGGAATTTCTTGCAGTATTGAGGGTATTAATAGGGTTTGCCCTGGCGACAATAGCTTACGGGGCTTATGCCCGCTCACGCCGCATACTCAATTATTTGCCTTTCTGGCTGGCTTATCTTGTCTTTTTGAGGGAGTAAGCCCGCTATAATCCCGATCAGGTTGTAAAGCCGGAATTGCAATCCATAGAAAGATGGGTAAAATGATGAAGCCAGAGAGGCTTCGCAGAGGCTGAAGGGTTTTTATTTTTTAGAGTCTGAGGTGATGTAACGAACAATGAGGAAGATGGGCAATAAAACCACCGCACACCACAGCATGACGGCCCCAAGTCCTATTAGCTGGGCGTAAAGCTGATGGGGGAAATCCGGGATAAAGCCTGGCGAAACCAGAAGCCCGCTAACTCCCTGACCAGAAATCCCCAGGTAATTTGCGGGGACTCCATTCCATCCTTCGCCATATTCACCGCTGGCCAGGAAAGCAGGGAGCAAAATGCCCACAATGCTCCCAAGGCCGCTTACAGCCATGACCCCCGAGGGGTCCCCGAATTTGAGGGCTTCTTCCCAGAGGTAAACCACGGGTGGGATGAGGAAACCCACAATAAAGCCTGCAATCCAACTGGCCCAGAAGGGGATAAAAAAGCAAGCCCCTCCTGCAGCTATAAGTCCGGCTGCCCCTCCCCTTATAGCCATGAGGAAATCACCGCGGCTAATGGCAAGGAAAGAGTAAAAGGAAGCCCCCAGGATTCCCCCCATCGCCCCCACCATGATGTTTATAACCCCCACATCCATCCGGATAGAAGGATTGACCGAATAGATGGGGTGACCGTTAAGATAAGCCCCGGCTCCGATGAGGGCCAAAACAAGACCAAGGCCTGCCATGAGGGGGATGTGAACTGGAGGCATTACAGGGGCCTGAGATGGCTTCTTGCGGAACCCGGAAATGGCTATTCCCAGAAACGAGGTGAAAGCGCCTGCAAGGTGCGGGGTAGATGCTCCCAGGACATCAATAAAACCATGGCCGAGCCCTGCATTCTTCCCCAGGTGGTAAAGCCATCCTCCACCCCAAACCCAGTTGCCCACAACAGGGTGGAGGAAAAATGCGATAACCAATCCCACGGCCAGGAGCGCAAAGCGGTTTATCCGACCCCAGAGGTTAGCCAGAGGAAGGAATACAGCAAGGGAAACGAGAGAGAGCCCGTGGAGAAAGAGGGAAAGGGCTTCAGGAGAGAGCTTTTTCCCTTTAAGGAAGAAGCCGTAGAGGCCTATTGCCCCCCACCCTGGCCCCCAGCGCACATCCAGGGGAGACCATTCCCAGATAAGGCCATCAAGCCCGCTTATATTCCTGTGAACAAGGCCTATTCCTCCAAACTCAAAGGCGAAACCGCTTACAAAATAGCCCAGAGTCCCAAGGGCCAGGGAAATAAGGAAAATGTAAACCACCTCCTTGGCCTCTTCCGGTTTCCTCCCCCCAATAGCCATAAGGGCAAAGCCCAGGGGAAAAAGCAAACTCAAAAAGCTCACCATGGTTCAACCTCCTTCAGGAAATTTTGGTTGAGGAGAGCGCTATGAAATTCATTGCTGATAGCATGCTGGGTTCCCTTGCTAAATGGCTCCGCATCCTGGGTTACGACACCCTCTATTTCCCCAACATGGATGATGATGAGCTGGCCTATAGGGCAATGGCGGAAGATAGAGTACTCCTTACCCGCGACCAGGAACTTGCTCGCAGGAGGGGTGTAAAAGCTTTGCTTATAAAAAGCTCCTCCCTGGAAGAACAGATCCTTCAGGTGTTTAAAGAACTGAAGCTTGAAACTAAAAATTGTTTCTCCCGCTGCCCTATCTGCAATGAACCTCTCAAGCCCGTTGAAAAAGGAAGCATTCGTGAGAAAGTCCCCCCTTACGTCTTTCAGACCTACGAGCAGTTCAGCCTCTGCCCCGGCTGCCATCGGGTTTACTGGAGAGGTAGCCACTGGCAGAGGATGAAGGAAATGCTGGACAGGCTCCTTGAGGACCCAAACTCCGGAGAGGACCGCTATGCTTAACTTATTGCTCTGCGTCTTAATAGGGCTTGGCGCTGGAATCCTCAGCGGATTAATAGGAATAGGTGGCGGAGTCATTGTAGTTCCCGCTCTTGTGTACATTTTAAAAATGCCCCAGCATTATGCCCAAGGCACAACCCTTGCAATGCTCGTTCCACCCATAGGTATCCTGGCAGCTTATACTTATTACCGTCAAGGTTACGTTAACCTCAAATTCGCTGCCTTCATAGCCCTTGGTTTTTTCTTGGGAGGATTGCTCGGGGCGAAGCTTGCCGTGCATCTGCCTAATGAAGTTTTGAAAAGGATTTTCGGGTTTGCCATGCTCCTCATCGCTCTAAAGATGATCTGGGGTAAATGAAATAAAGCAGCAGGGAAAAGACAAACAAGCAAATTAAAACGAGCTGACCCGGCTCCAGTAGGCCAAGGATTTTAGCAATGTCGCCCCTCAGGAAGCGAAGGGAGAAATCAAAAGGCAGGTAACCAAGGATATAGGCCAGGAAAACATCGCCGCTTCTTCGAGTTTTTAGGTAAAGGATTAGCAGAAGGATTGAAAGCAAAATGCTCCATATAGCTCCGGTGGCCTGGCTTGGAAACCGATAAGCTTTTACCCCGTAAACATCGGGCAGGAAAAAGGACAAAAACCCCTTCCACTCTTTCCCATAGGCGAACCCGGCAATGTGGCAGGCCCACCACCCTAATGCCTGAGCCGGAGCAAGCGAGAGGGAAGCAAGGTCCAGAAGTTCCATCAAGTTGAGCCTCTGAAAATGGGCGAAAAGGCTCAAAGTGATAAGTCCACCAACCAGGGCTGTAGAAAAGGCAATCCCTCCTTTCCACAACTGCCACGTCTCTTTGAAGTTATCTGAAAAATACTCCCAATTGGCCACCACGAATCCAAGCCGTCCCAGCACCAGGCCTCCAATCATTCCCCAGATAATGGCATCAAGAGCTTTATCAATACCCCAGCGCTTTCCCCCAAACCATGCAAAGATAGCAAAGCCGATGAAAATTCCCAGCATCATTAGCAAAGAGTAATGCGTTACGGGCCATTTCCAAATCCAGAAAATCGGCTTCAAGGTTACCTCCTCTCCAGACGGATGAAATCTACTGCTGCTGCAAGAGTCCGCGCATCGGGGTTATATCCTAATCTCAGATAAACATCCTCCCCTTCCTTTTCCAGGCCGGAACCAGGGGGGCTTCCTTTAATGCCGATAAAAGCATAACTTGGGCCTTCTGATGGCCCCTTGAGCCCAAGGGATTGCAGCACATAGGATGCATTCTGAGGCCAGAGCCCCCTATAAGCTGAGCCCATCACAATGCTCCCTGGAATTATATTTTCCACAAAAGAGAGAAAAGCCATCTCCTCCCCTGGCTTGAAAGCTTTGACCGCCAGGATATTTCCTTTCTTCGGGTCCACAACTGCCAGATTAAGCCCCGCTTCGTTAAGGGAAGCATTTCTACCTCCCACGGTCATGAAAGCAAAACCTTGACCGGAATGGATTTCCAGTTCGGCAGGGGAATTCACTCCAGTTGATCCTATAGCGAACTCAGGAGGAAACACTTTCCGGGGTGAAGCCAGATGGGAAAACCTGAATTCAAGCCTGTTAAGGCGGGTGGAAAGCAAGCCTTCAGGGATTGAGAAAGAAACCTCATTCCAGCCTGGGGAAAGCTTTGCTTCCCCTAAAGCTGCACCATTGACAAGGACCTTTAAGGTTTGCTCCGGAGAACCAGGGTAGGTAAAGGGTGCAATTCTGATGGATAGGGCAAATGGTCCCTTTTCCGTTGGGGGTAAGAAAACCTCAGCACGCCTGGAAACAGCCCAAACGGCTGTTGCTCCAGCTACCTCCTCGTTCCTGTCCCACCCTTCACCAAGGTGAGGCAAGGCCTCTTCAGTGCCAAAGTCTATCTCCAGGCGGGAAACAGGAGGAGGGATCCTTACTCTGTAAACCTTTGCACCATCGCCTTCCAGGTAGGGCTCGGCTGGCAAAATTTCCTCCACAAGCTCCAGAGTTCTGGTGTAGGTATCAGAATAAGGGGGTCTTCCGGGAGTTGGAGGCAAAACCACCAGATAGCGTATGTTATAAAGGCTGGCAAGCTCCAGAGCTTGAGCCCTGGCTCTGGTTTCAAGCTCAGGGCTAATTTCTCTATACGTTTCGGCCGAAACTATAGCCTGGAAGAAAGGCAACCGCAGGAAGTAGTCAAACTGGAAGGGTGGATTGCGGGAGATGTTTCCAGCCAAGAGCCTCTTACCGTGGGCGGTCTGGTAATACTGGGCCTGGGTGCTTTCAGCACCCGCCATCCCGAAACTGTTGCGCCATCCGAGGGGCAATTGCAGGATTGTGAAATCTCCTTCCTCCTGTCCCACAAGCAGGAGCGGCGCAGGTATCCTGGCATCGGTTAAAGGCAAGGGTATAGCCAGATGTTCTGTGAGGATTAAAACGGCAATCACTGCGCCTGCCACTCTGGAAAACCTCGGAGAGAAACGCCATGCTATATGGCTAAGAAATTTCTGGATTCCGAAAGCCACCAGAATAGCCAGACACAAAGTTAAAATGACACTGAAACGGTTGGGGACGCGGTTTGCCCGGAAGACGGGGATATAGTGGAGGAGAGCAAAGGGCATGGGTATGGTTACAGGGATGCCATCCATATCAAAGACGTAGCGTTTGTTTATCTGAAGGACCGGCCCCAGGCATAAGGAGGCAAAAAGCAAACCCTGGGCAACCCATGTTTTGACCATTCTTGGGGGGTTTTTAAGGAGGGCGATAGTGGCCATAGCCAGGGAAACATAGCCCAGGAAAACAGTATTCACATCGGAAAAGCGGGAAGTGCCTTCTGTAACGGCTTTGAGTTCTTTATCCCACCCGGTTCCCAAACCAGGGTGAAGAGCAGTGGGGGTGAAAAATCCCAGGAAGTCAGTTGATAGTTTTAAAGCATCCCCCCAGCCTTTAAGCTCGTATTCTCCTTGAATAAATTCCCTGAGGATTGGAATTAGCACTGGCCAATAAGTGAGCAACACGATGATAACCAAAATTGCCATCCTCAAGTATAGGCCCTGGCGATGAACTTCATTACGTCGCAGGAACAGGTAAAAAACGGAGAAGATGAAGAGGAAAGTCCCGAAGATCATCTCACATAGCATGGCCAAGGTGGCAAAAAGAGCAGCTAAGGAGGGGTTTTTTAAGCCCGGTTCTTCAGCAGTCCGGATAAAATAGAGGATGTAGAAGGGAAGCCATTGAGTGCTAACCATATCGTAATGGCCGAGGGCAGCATAAACATGACGGTTTGAAGCAAAAGCATACAGGAGCCCAGCTACGATGGCAGCCGCTCTTGCATGCTCCGTTAGACCATTGCGACGCAGTAAATAAAGGGCCAGCAAATATGCCCCCCACCCACTTACAACCCAGGTGAAAATCAGAACCAGGTTGCTCACTAAAGGCAAAGGCAGAAAGAAGGTGAGAGGAAGAGCCAGAGCGCAGTTAAAAAGGTTATAAGTGTAGAGGATGAGCTTTGTCCCTACCGGGAAGAAAATGTAATCGGTATAAAGTGGGGAGGTATGGAGTTCCAGGATGGAACGCCTGAACCACCAGATGTTCCAGATAAACGTGTACTCATCAAAGGCCCAGAGGTTGCTTCCCGGAACATGGGTGCTCATGTGGAGAGGCAAAGGGTATGTAAGGATAAGGGTAAAGATGAGCAAGAGTAGCGGGGTTAGTGCTCTCATAGCCGGTTCCCTTTAGCTTGAACTTTTGTAGGCCAATGATACCACCAACTTTGCTATCAGGCAAACTGTTTGCCCCCTTTTGAAGACCCCTGTGGGCACATTCCCCAAACCCTTTAGCAAGAAATTTCGCCTTTCCAATTTTGCCCACCCTCGTGGGTTCAGGGTTCGCTGTGGTTTTTGGTCCCACTCGTGGGCAATTTGCCGGGGCTGGCAGTTTGCCCCTTTTTAAAAAGCCTGGGGGGACACCCCTCAGTTCCCCCCGGCAGGGGGCTTCGCCCCCTGCA
>CAZZMI010000056.1:0-13525 GCA_964655275.1 uncultured Anaerolineae bacterium
GAGGTGGAGCGGGTGTTTGTGTTCATAGTCCAGTAAGGATTCTCCGCTTCCTCCCAGTGAGCGCCGGTTGCATCCAGAATCGCTCCGCCGAGGATTTCATCCAGCAAGGTATCAATCGGTAAAGTTTCAGAGGGGGCAAGGATCTGAAGGGCCATGGCCAGGAAAGCTTTCCCGTAGTGCCCCAGGCTATTCCTATCCCGGTATAAAGCCATGCAACGGCTCACATCTCCTTCGCCGTAACGGGCCAGAACATAAAGGGCAAAGGCCTGGATATCGGCGCTGGTGGCCTGGGGGCCTTCGGTTAAAGAAAGGTTTTCTTTTATAAAGAGAGCTGCCCTCTTCATCACCTTTTCGTCCACTGCAAAGCCTGCATCTCTCGCCTCTACAAGGCCAAGGAGAACGTAAGAGGTCAAGTTCAAGCTGCTTTTATCAGTGGTCCACCAGCCCCAGCCACCGTCGTAATTCTGCCGGGCATAGATTTTTTGCAGTCCAACCCCCACCATCTGAGCGAGCCTGGTCTTGAGCTCCTCGTCCTCTATACCCAGTTCCCTGAGAGCTCTGAAGGTGAAGACGTTGGGGAGGAATTTGGAGACAATTTGCTCTATACACTCGTAGGGGAAATGCTCAAGGTAAGTGAGGCCACCCTGCATAGCTGCAGCCAGGGAAGGTTCAATTTTGACCACAAGTTTGCTGTAATTTGGGTCCATGACTCGGGGTAAGCCGATAAGCTCAAGCCTTTCCCCATCTTCCTCCAGAACGCCAGCAGTGGAAACCACTTCAGGTGTGGAATAATGGTAAACAGGCACGGTCATCTCCACAGCGTCTGAGAGGTTACCTCCGGAGGCCCGCATTGTAACCACAGCTTTCTCCATTCCGGGGGCTTCCACCTTCCACCGCACCAAAGCTTTGTCCTGGGCTGGAATTGACACAGTAATGGAAGGCTCACCATGGATTTTCAGCCCCGTAGTTTCCAGGGAAACTTTTACTTTCAGAGTTTCGGAGGTATTGTTATGGATTGTAGCTCCGATTTCGGCCCGATCTCCAGCAGTGAAGAATCGGGGGAGGAGAGGCCTTATAAGTAAATCCTTGGAAACAACCAAATCCTTCTGAGCTTCTCCCATCAGTTCACTGGTGGTTACGCCTTTAGCATCCATCCGCCAGGTGGTGAGGTTGTCGGGAAGCTTAACCCTGATCCGGGCATAGCCCTGCGGGTCCGTTTTGAAATCGGCAACCCAGTAAGCGGTGTCCAGGAACTCCCGACGGATTGGGGCAAACTCTGCGAGGCCTCCTCCTCCGCCTTTACCTTTAGGGGCCCTGAAGCGTTCAGCGGCAATGGAGAGGCTTGCGCTCGTGTGCACCCCTACTGGCCTTTCCTGCCAGAAGCTCTGGACCAGAGATGGCGGCCTTTCGGCCAGCGCCAGGACAGCTTTATCCACAAGGGCCAGGGAAAGCTCAGTCTCAATGCCTTTACCCTCAGGATCTGTCACCTTAACCTCAAAGTTCACTTCTTCACCCGGCCCTGCCTTTTCCCGGTCAGGGATTATCTGAACTTTAAGGAGTTTGCTCTCAGATGAGACCTGCAAGTTAAGGTAGCCAGCACGATAGGGCTCTATGGTTTCATCCCCTGCTTCTCCCCTCAGCAGGATCACTGAAACATAAACGTTGGGGATGTGCCTTTCCTTTAAGGGGATTTCAACGGTGAAGCCGCCTGGGGTAACAGTTAACACCCTGTGCTCCATTATGCTTCCCCTTTCCAGGGTGAGCAGGGCGTTTACCGGTTTAGGATAAGGGGAAGGGATAAGGATACGGGCGGTATCGCCAGGGCGGTACTCTTTCTTATCCGGAATTAGCTCAACTTTAAGCTCTTTTTCACGAGGCCAACTCACGTACTCATAAGAACTTATCCAGAGGTAAGTGGCGGAGCGAACTTCGTTCCCCAGGCGATCTCTGGCGAAAGCTGTGATTTTGTATGTTCCCCCTTCATCCGGGACGAATTCCACTGAACCTCTGCCCTCTTTATCCAGCTTTATAGTGGCGGTGAGGATTGGGGTATCTTCTACTTTAGTTACCCAGCGAAAAGTTCCATCTTCCTGCTCTTCCTGGACGCTATACCAGCGGTGCTTGGAAATTACTGCGGTGACGGAGGAAGGCAATCCATCCCTCCCGGGCGTCTTCACCGCAATTAAGTCTACCTGCTGCCTTTCCCCAACCTTCCCGACCCATGAGCGCGGAGATAAGCCGATGTAGAATTCACCTTTGTGGACCGTGATATATGCCTGGGATGCCACTTCTCTTCCGTCCACATCCACCACCCTTACGTCAATTGTGAAGAACTGGGAAAGCTTTTTGATGGATATATCGGCAGGGATGGTGAAGGAAAAGAGGCCCTGTGCATCGGTCTTCCCTTCACCTGAGGCTATGCTTTCACCGTAGGGGCCTTCCCACTCTTCGGCCCACTCGTAATCGGTAAAGCTGAAGTAGGGGTAATCAGGATGGTAGAAGAAGTAGTTCCGGCTCATGACTGACCAGTAAACGTTTGCATCCTTTACTGGCTGGCCAAAGTAATAAATGGCCGAGACGGTAACGGTTATGTTTTCGCCGTTGATATAGCTATCTTTATCGGTCTTGAGGGAGACTTCAAACTCGGGCTTGCGGTACTCAGCCACCTGGAAGTAGCCTTCAAAACGTTCTGCTCCTATAGAAGCTTCAATCTGGTAATAACCGAGGGAGGCCTCATCCCCAAGGGTGAGGTCGCCGCTTACAGTGCCGTAAGGGCCAAGGGCCTTTTCCTCTTTCTGGATGATCTTGCCCATAGGATCGTAAATGCTTATTAAGACCTTTTCCCCAACAGGCGGAAGCTGGTAAGCGGCATCGTTATCCAGCCTGAAAACCCCCTTGTAATGGACCACCTGGCCGGGCCTGTAGATTGGGCGATCGGTGTATATGAAGCCAAAGTATCGCCTGGGTTCCAGGGAAACGTTTAATCCGAAATCCCATGCGGTAAGGCCTGCATTCCAGTAGCTGGAGACCACGCCGAAAACCCCCTCACCATAGGCGAAAGCCACGAAATTAGTCCATGGGTCAAACTCCTTCTCTCTGAACTCCATTATGGCTACCCCATCCTGAGCGGTAGTTCCTTCCGCCAGGATGGTTTTCGGTGTCCTGACCCTGACCTTTACTGAAGGCAAAGGTTTGGCCGTTTTCAAGTCTGTTGCCCACACGAGGGCTCCGGAGGAATAATACTTCATCACCAGGCCAGCATTGACCACAGCAAAATATTGAGCCGTTTTATAGCCGTATTTTACCGTCTCAGGGGCCTGAACTATAAGGAGGTAAAGGCCTGGAGGAAGGGGTAGGCCTTCTTTCGTCCTTAAGGGGACTGTTATCTCTTCGGTCTCATTAAGGGGGGGCGAAACCTCCTGGGACCAGGCGCTGATCAGGGAAGTGCGCGGAGGCATAAGGTCATGGTTCATAAAGCGCTCTTCATCCAGCTGGTAAAGGTAGAAATCCAGCCGGGAGACGTTAACGTAAAAGAGCCTGGCGAAAATTTCCTCAGGTTTGCTGGCATCATAGATAACCTCAGTTGCAGCGAAATTTACAGCCGGCTCAAGGGCCCTGGTGGTAAAGGTTAAAACATAGTCCTCCCCGATAACTCCTCCGTAAGGATCTGCTATGCCTTTCTTAAGGGTAACAGTATAGAGGGTTGAGGGTTTCAGACCCGTGCCAATGTAAAAGGAGTTGTCAAACTCGTTCCAAAAGGTGTAAACACCTGTAACGGTTGGGGTAATGAGCAATTTCCCTGCCAGAGTTTTAGGGTCTATGGGGGCATTAAAATAGATATTTATGCCCCAGAGTTCAGCATCCTTTGCACCACTGGGGGGATACGTATGGGAGATGGCGGGATAAGGCACGGTCCTGAAGCTCCACTGCACCGGGGATACGAGGTTCCCGCCCGAGACTGAGGCGCTTTCTTTCTCAATCCGAACCTGATATTGGGTTCCGTAACTTAATTTCCGGGCAGGGGTGAAGACAAGGGTATAATCGTCTTTCCACTGGAAAGAGCCCGGGATTTTCTCCCCTTTTTCCGTTTCCACCAGGGAAAAGTTTTCTTCCACAGAGGAACGCAAAGCCGGAGCATTGAAGGTTACCGTTATGGATGAGGTCAGGGGGATATTTGCACCTTTGGGTTCAAAAGCTCTGGCGTAAAAAGGTTCAGTGGTGAAGCTCCAGGAGTAATCCCTTTCCAGAGCATTGCCCGAAGTATCCTTAAGGCCTGCTTTCACAGTAACGGTGTAAGGAGTTCCGGGAGCAAATACGGGATCAGGCTTGAAAATGAAAACGGAAGTGTTGAGCCAGTAACCTTTACCTTTCACTGGCGGTTGAATTTCCAGGGGCTGGGGTAGATCCTTCTGCTCCTCTATGGCCGCGAGGGGGACTATGGGCCTGTTGAAAACCACGGATATAAAGCGGTCAACCCCTACGTCGGTGGCATTGGGGGCAGGCTGGACAGCTGAAACTTCAAGGTAGCCGACCGAAAGGAAGGAAAACTCCAGAGGGCGTGAGATGGGTTGACCAAGAGCACTCCTGGCTTCAGCTCCCAATTTTACCCTGTAAACGGTATCCCTGGCCCACCCTTCTGCAGGGCGAAAGACCATAGTATTTTTGCTCCAGCTTATGGAACCTTTAACCTCGGGGGTTATTGAAAAGGCCTTCTCCACCGATTCCTTATCCATTGGCTGGTTAAAAGTGATGGTGATGGGGGCATCTACTTTTACCTCTTCCCCTTCGGCAGGGGAAAATGCGATGATAGCTGGTGGTTCAGGTGGAGCTTTAGGAGCACATGCCCCGTTTAGAACTAAAAAAAGCGAGGCCAGGAAAGTTAAAGCCCTTAAAATTTTAAGCATGGCGAAACCCCTTTTATTTGTGGATTTGTATTATTTGACGCAGCCACTTTGCGCCAGGTTCCATGATACCACTTTCCGCCGTCTTTAGCAATTTGCCCCGGATTGAGAACCCTTAGCCAGCCAGGGTTCGGGAGGATTTTCCCACCTACGGTAAGCCTGGAGGGCCAGCAAGTGCTTTTACTTCCCCCTCATTCGCCACCCCAAAAGGACAAGGGCAAAGCTGCCCACTTTCAGAATTCCCACGAGCCAGCAGCTTCCTGTGATCCCTAAAGATGGCAGAAGGGCCACCGAAAATAAAATTGAACCCCAAAATGCCCCCACCAGATCCATCCCATACATAATTCCTGCTGTCTCACCCAGCCTGTGCTCTTCGGAATAAATTCTGCTGGCCACAGGAAATTCCAATCCAACCATGAAGCCACCCAGAGCGTTGAGGGCTAAGATAAGAGGGATAGTAACCTCGCTTCCCCAGCGATAAAGGGCTGACAAGATTAAAGGGAAGGAGAACCAGAGAGCCACCAGTCCCCCTTCCACCATCACCAGCTTATCCCATCCTTTACCTTCTTCAACCCTTTTGCTCATAAACCACCCACCTGCGCTAAGGCCAGCCATGAAGGCTGCCACCAGCAAAGCTATTTCCCGGTAAACGTAACCGTAAAAGATCTGGAAAGCAAAGATGATGGCGATGTCATAACACATGCCTCCAAAGCCCGTAAGGGCTACCACAAGTGGGAGAATTGCCGAAGCTTTCGCTTTGCCTGAGAGGAGAAAGAGGCCAGGCGCCAGAGTTAATAAGAACAAAGGCAGGGCAAGATGCCAGAATCGGAGATGGAAAAGGCTCTGGAAATATCTTGAAAAAGCTGGGGCGAACATCTCATTCCAGTAGGCCAGGCCATGCAGAAGGCCGAGGGGCTTAAAATCGGAGTTCGCTGAGGCCTCACCTCTTTCAAGCTCTCCCCAAAACCACGAAATCCTGGCGGGGTCAAAACGCAATCTTATGTATCTTTCCCCCAGTATGGTGCCACGAGGAAGGCTTTCCTGGGCTCGCTTTACTAAATCCTCAATCCCAAATTTCTCAAAATCAATCCCTCTGGAAGCCAGCCACAGGTTGATTCCATCCCCGGGGACAGGAAAAACGTGAGGGAAAACTTCTTTCAAAGTGGTGTAAAGGGAGAGGTTAAGGTTACGCATGGATGGGCTAAGGTAAGTGAGGGAGCCGGGAGCCATAACCACAAGGACCCCCTCATCGGCCAGGACCCTTCGGGTGAGGAGGAAAAACTCACGCGTGTAAAAGCGGTTGAGCTGGAGCGTTAAGGGATAAGGCAAATTGATGATTATGAGGTTGTAAAGGGGCGGATTTTCAAGAGAAGCTTCCTTCTGGATCAGGAGGCGACCATCAAGGTAATGCACCTTCACTAATGGGTTGCTGAGCTCCTCTTCTGTAAGGGGTGTGCGGATAGACCGCAGTGCCTTGAGGAGGAGGGGATCAATTTCGGCGTAATCAATCCTATCCCATGGGTATTTCAGGAGCTCCCGGATGAGCCCACCTGTTCCCCCACTAACGATCAGACATCTTTTTCTTTCCAGGGTGAAAAGGAGGGGGATATGAGCCAGATCTTGCACGAAGTTCAAGTCAGGGAATGGGGTGGTTACGATGGGAATGCCATTGGAGAACAGGGTGTACTGTTCCCCCAGGCGGATTACAGTCACATTGCCGTAGGCAGAGTTTCCGTAAAAGGCTACATCGTATCCTTTCCACTGCACGCCCATTAAAGCGCGCTCTACAGCTGAATTAGGCCAGGGTAATGTGAGAATTACAACGGTTATCAGAAGCATCCCGATGGCAACAGAAGCTTTTTTATCCTTGAATCCAACCAAGGAAAGAGCTGAGGCCAGGTTGAGGATCGTAAGAAAGAGGACTGTCCGGAAAGATAGGAAGCCGGAAAAAAGGAAAGTGAAAAGAGCCCCTCCCACTATCCCTCCGAGCGCTTCCAGAACATATACTTCGCCCACTGCTGGAATTCCTCTTCCCGTGTAGCGGGTGAAAGCTTCGGACCCGGCGGTAAACATTGCTCCATCTATAATGCCGATAGGCAGCAGGATTAAGAAAGAAGCCAGGGACATGACCTCTATGCCCAGGCCTTCCCCTGGCACCGCCCCTATGATGGTTCGTATTGAGAAGGCTGCGGCCAAGGATAAAGGCAAGACCAGAGCTAAAAGGACCTGAAGGGCTGGATAAAGCCCGGGAGAACTGAGGCGGAGGATAAATCTGGCCATAAACAGGCTTCCGAGAGCCTCCAGTATAAGCCAGCACCCCAGAACAAGGCCAATGGAAAGTTCGTTCCCCAGGAAAGCCACCATAAGCTCCCGGACCATAATGGCCTGGGTGATTGTGAAGGTGAAGCCCATAAGTAAGAAAGCCAGGCGGAACTTCACTGGGATAGTTCCCCCACTATGACCAGGCGATGGGTATCAATACGGTAAGGGTAGCAGGTTATGAGGGTTACGACAGGGGTAGTCGTGGGAGCCATGACACTTACATCGGTTGGCTCCACTACCTTTTTGGCTTTAACAATATACCTGTAAGGCACTTCCCCGGCGTAAACGATTATCTCATCTCCCAGGTCCAGCTTATCCAGATTTTTGAAGACCTCCCCAAAAATATCATTGTGGCCGGAGAGGACCATGTTTCCCCTTTCGCCGGGATTAGCTGAACCTATGTGATGTCCGACCCCCCGCTTTAATTCCTCCCATCCATCCCCTTCTACTATGGGAGCATCAACTCCGATTTTGGGTATTACAATGCGGGTGGGAGCGCCGGGCTTCGGCGTAGGTATAACTACTGGCGGAACCGGTTTGACCACGTCCCTATAGCGTGGCGGAAGGTCACTTGAAGGCTGAGGTGGCCTGCCTGGCAAGATTACCACATCAATGAGGGGGGTAGGAGTGGGTTCCTGTGCGCCAAGCACTTGTGCTACTTCTTTGTTCAACGAATGCAGGTTGATAAAAGACAAAACCACTACCGTCAGCAACCCGATAAGAGCAAGGATCTCCAGCGATAGGAGCAAATTTTCCTGCCAGCGTTTTATGGTTTTAGGTTTAGCTTGGGGGAAAGGCAAGGGTTCTGGCTCAAGTTCGCTTCGGAGCAAAACCCTCCCCTCCAAAGCTAAGCGTTCCCTCTGCTTGGCCCGGGCTTCCATTTTCTTGAGGAGGAGGATTCGCTCCAGCTCTTCTATGGAAAGCTCGTCAACAGTCCTTTTGTCACTCATCAAAGTTAATTATACAGAGCTTCCGGACCTTTTAACAAATTTAATGCTCCAACCCCAGGCCCACGAGGGTGGGGAAAAGGGGGAGAAATGCCCCTAACCCTTGACAAAATCTCTTCCATGCCTACAATGTTTTCCAAACCTCAAGTGAGGAGGGAAAATGGCCAAGAAGAAAAAGGCCCGGGCTCGTAAGGAAAAGCAAAAAGAGACAAAAATTATTGCCCCATCACCCAGACCGGCCATAAAAACCCCGGAACGCCCAGCTACAAAAGTTGATTTCCGAAAAGAATACCCATATGTCTACAGCGACCTCAAAAGAGCCGGGATAACAGCTATTATAATGCTGGTTTTCATGTTCTTGCTTTCCATAATCATTCACTGAGGGCCTTGTCCAATGATTGGAACGCCGATAATTTCGGTAGTGGGGAAATCCGATTCGGGCAAAACCACCCTGCTGGAAAAGTTGATAGCTGAGCTCAAAAAGCGTGGCTACAGGGTTGGCACTGTAAAGCATGATACTCACGGCTTTGAGATTGACCATCCCGGGAAGGATTCCTGGCGTCATGCTCAGGCTGGAAGCGATGTGGTGGTGATTGCTTCGCCCAATAAGCTGGCTTTAATCAAAAAGCTGGAAACTGAGTTAAAGCTGGACGAAGTTACTTCTTACATTACCGACGTGGACATTATCCTGACCGAAGGTTACAAAAGGGCTGACAAACCAAAAATTGAAGTCCACCGCAGGGCTGTGGGAGGAGATCTACTCTGCTCTCCTGAGGAGCTTCTGGCAGTTGTTACCGATGAACCACTTGATGTTCCTGTCCCGCAATTCTCCTTTGATGAGACCGAGGCTCTGGTGGATCTCATTGAGGACAGATTTCTCAAGAAAAGGGATTTTCCACTGGTTTCTGTAATTGTGGACGGCAAAGGGGTGCCCATTTTCAAGGATTTCACCCGCCGTATTTTGGCCGAAACGGTAAGGGGTATGGTTTCCGCCCTTCAAGGGGGGAGTGGTCGGCATATTTTTATAAAATTAGACCTCGGGGAAAGAAAGTAAAGACCTCCGCTCCAAATACCGCCTCCCTGGGGATGGAGTGGAGGATGAGGCGGTATAAAAATACCCAGGGCAAGCTGTGCCTGAGCGCACAGTTTGATCAGACGGAGGTAAAATGACAAGGGTTCGCTGTTATATTGAGGACTGCATGTTCTGGAAGAAGGGGATTTGCCAGGCAAAAGAAATTGAAATTGACCCTGACGAAGGTTGCCTGACTTTCCGATTGGAGGAGGAAGAGGAAGAAGAACTCTTCTCTGATTGGGAAGAGGAAGGGCTTGATGAACTTGAAGAAGAATGGTAAGCTGGGCACTAATGCTTCCATCCGGCGTTACCTGCGCCATGAAGCTTTTCCCACCGCCTTTTGCCCAGGGTGCGGTCATGGCATTTTAATGGGCGCTATCCTCAGGGCTATAGATGAACTGGGCCTGGACTTTGAACGCATGGTTTTTGTCTCCGGCATAGGATGCGCCGGATGGATCCCGAGCCCATACTATGCGGCCGATACCCTCCATACCCTCCACGGCAGAGCAGTAGCATGCGCTACGGGTGTCAAGCTGGCAAATCCCTCTCTCAAGGTGGTAGTTATAGGGGGGGATGGTGACCTGGCCTCCATTGGTGGCAACCACCTCATCCATGCGGCCCGCCGCAACATTGAGATGACCGTCATTTGCGCCAACAACATGATTTATGGAATGACAGGTGGTCAGGTCACCCCCACGACCCCCACCGGAGCTATCACTGTTACCACTCCGAAAGGCAACCCCGAAAGGCCCTTTGACCTGTGCAAACTTATGGTGGGGGCTGGTGCCACCTACGTGGCTCGCTACTCGGTTTTCCATATCCACCAGCTTATAAAAGCCCTCAAAAAAGCCCTTACGCATCCCGGTTTCTCTTTCATAGAAGTCTTAAGCTCTTGTCCAACCCATTACGGCCGGCAAAACCGGCTGGGAGGCCCGGCAGAAATGCTAAGGTTCTGGAAAGAAAAATGCGTGACCATTGAAAAAGCTTCTTCCCTTCCGCCAGAAGAACTGGAAGGGAAAATTCTGATAGGTGAATTCATCACTGGGGGATAAAACTTGTATGAAGTAACGGTTCTGAGGCATTTTGATGCGGCCCATAGCCTCCGCTTATACGGGGGCAAATGTGAAAGGCTTCATGGTCACCGTTACCAGGTAGCTGTTTCAGTCCAGTCAGAAAGCCTTGACGATATTGGCCTGGCTTTTGATTTCACGGAACTCAAACGAATTCTGGATGAAAAAATAATCCCTCTCCTTGACCACCATTACCTTAACGAAATTCCGCCCTTTGATTCCGTAAACCCGAGCGCAGAAAACATTGCAGCTTTCATATATCGGGAACTGAAGAAAAATCTTCCTGAAGTGAAGATAAGCAAGGTGCAGGTTTGGGAATCGCCTGATGCGTGGGTGACCTATTACCCGGAGGAAGGAGGATGAGGGTAGGGGTTGTTGGGGCCGGGATCACCGGCCTCACAGCAGCCTACGAATTGGCCAAAAGAGGACACTTTGTGGAGGTTTTTGAAGCTTCTGAGAAAGCCGGTGGACTGGCATCGGGCTTTAAGGATGAGAATTGGGCATGGCCCCTTGAACGCTTCTACCACCACTGGTTTGCTTCAGACCATGCAGTGCTGGATTTGCTGAAAGAGCTTGGCCTTAAGGAAAAAGTCTTCTTCCCCAGGCCCATCACTTCAATCTGGTACAAAGGCAAAGCTTACCCCTTTGATTCCCCGTGGGCGGTCCTCCGATTCCCACATTTACCCTTTATAAGCAAGATAAGGTTTGGGCTTGTAGGCCTCTACTTGCGCCTGACCGCCAACTGGAAGCCTTTAGAAAAACACACAGCTCACGAGTGGCTTTTGCGCCATATGGGCAACCAGGCTTATTCGGTGCTGTGGGAACCCCTTCTGGCAGGAAAATTTGGCCCTTCGTATAAAGAAGTGAACATGGCCTGGTTCTGGGCACGCCTTCACAAGCGAAGCCCTCGTCTGGGATACATAGAAGGAGGATTCCAGACTTTTGCTGATACGCTCGTTTCCCGGATAGAGGAGAAAGGGGGGTTAATTCACCTTAAGAGCCCGGTAAAGCAGATAAAGAGGGAAAGCAATCACCTGGAAGTGGTTAGCCTGGCCGGGGTTAAAAGATTTGATGCTGTCTTAGCTACATGCTCCCCCAAAATACTGGCCTCTATCGCCAGAGGCCTCCCCGACAATTACCTGGAGTACTTATCAAAACTGCACTCTCTGGGGGCCGTTGTCCTGGTAGTAGCTTTAAAGTGTCCTCTCACGCAAGGCCATTACTGGATAAATTTGCCCAAAGGTGAATTTCCTTTCCTGGCCCTGGTAGAGCACACCAATTACATTTCCCCCCGGTATTACGGTGGAGACCACATTGTATACCTTGGGGATTATGTCCCCACCACCCATGAATATTTTCGCCTGAGCAAAGAGAAGATTGAAGAGCTATTCCTTCCCCACCTTTCCCGATTCAATCCATCCTTCAGGCCCGACTGGATAAGGAAGACATGGCTTTTCCGTGAGCCCTATGCCCAGCCTGTCCCCCTGGTCAACCACTCCCGGATGGTTCCATCCCTTGAAACCCCCATCCCGGGCCTTTACTGGGCCTCCATGCACCACGTATACCCTTGGGACCGGGGGACAAATTACTCCGTGGAACTGGGGAAAAAGGTTGCGGAAAAAATACTGGGAAGGGGGGCGTAATTGTCTTCCTCTTACTGCGCTGGGGCAGGGGCGATTTGCTCAAGCAATTTAGCAGGACCTCTTAATCCCTTGTAAATCCCAGCAATGACAAGGATAATCTCAACCACCGCCCCTATGCCCGTGAAGGTTCCGGGGATTAGCAGCAGCACCTGTGCCAGCCATACTAAACATTCCACGCCGCAAGTTTCCCCGGATTAGCCAGCCTGATCCCCATATAATAGCCTCCAGGGCGATTGCAAGGCCCGCCTTTGGATCTGTCTTGATTAACCTCAGGAATTTGCCTATGCCTCGCCCCATTTTCCAGAGCATGATTATGGAGAATGAAGAGGGCAACGATTGCGACCAGAGCCACCAATAGCCATGGATTTATGCGGGCCAGTAAAATTATAAGGGCTAAAAAAACTACGGAGGCGAGGTTTTCTGCAGAAGCATAAACAGGCGCTGATAAAGTGCCTGCGGTGCCACTTGCGTAACCAAGCCCCGGTTTAGAAAGGAAGCGCATAATGTTCAGCAGGCTTGCCAGTAAAGCACCACCACCGGCGACTATGTAGCCATGGGTTCCGATACCTCCCTCGGGGTTAAAAAGCCTTAAGGTCATTAAGAGATTGCGCAAAGTTGGGTTCATGTCGGCAATTATGCACGCTGCGGCCAGGGAGAAAATTGCCCCTGAAAAGGGCACCAAAAAGCCACTTATGAATGTTAATGATATGCATGATACCCGGGCCGAGGTATGTAGCGTAGGCGGGGGCGACCGTTAGAAGCCAGAAGAGGGCTACGATGCCGATAAACCACCATTCTTTCATGAATTCCATGGGCTTATCCAGGGTTATGAGGCCGATTTTGGCCGCGATGGAAACAAATAGCAAGCAGAGGTATTGATTGCTTGCCCCAACTAATCCGCCAGCCGCTATAGCTGATAAAACCTCCGTTTCGCAAAACTGGCGAAACCTTCAACCTTGGTGCGATTGCAACCCTTCGTGGTAATTCGTTTTAACCCCACTATGGTGCTATTGCGACCTGGTCATTGTGGTCCTTTGTGTCCTTTGTGGTTCAGGTTTCAATCCCACTATGGTGCGATTGCGACTGGGACTGTGGCCGTACGGGGGACTGTGGGTGTACGGTTTCAATCCTACTATGGTGCGATTGCGACTTACCGCCCTAGAAGGCAAGGCGGGTGCAACTCCCGCGTTTCAATCCCACTATGGTGCGATTGCGACGCTTTCGCCTCTCTTGAGGAAGCAAGACGATTCGCCCGGTTTCAATCCCACTATGGTGCGATTGCGACTTGGGTGCAGGATAGGATGTGAATTCTGCTACTATCGCGTTTCAATCCCACTATGGTGCGATTGCGACGAATGTGGAACTAATTTGGGGCATTGAGGTTACAGGTTTCAATCCCACTATGGTGCGATTGCGACCATTTTGGAGAGGAAAACGGCCCATTCTGTTCCTCGTGTTTTAATCCCACTATGGTGCGATTGCGACACGAACCTGGACGAGGACAAGTTTGGGCCCGATAACGTTTTAATCCCACTATGGTGCGATTGCGACTCTTCCCGCACGTGTATCA
>CAZZMI010000057.1:0-12499 GCA_964655275.1 uncultured Anaerolineae bacterium
CCCTATTTTTCCCCCACCCCCGTGGGCAGGTTGACAATGCCAACGGTTTGCCCCTTTTTGAAAGAGCCCGGGGAGACTTCCCCAAAATTCCCAGGACGGGGATTTCACCCTCTCTACCCGACAATTTCCTTTGTCGCTTCTCAGAGGTTATAATAAAAACCGGGTAAAATCAGGATGACTGTAAGAAGCCGGCTCAAGTTCAGATCGCATTTAATAGTTGTTACCCTGACGTCTTTGCTTCTGCTTTTGAAATCGGCCAGCTGCTTTCCTATCCAACTAAAGGGTGAAGGCGTGAAACCTTTAAGCCCCCCACCCGATAAATTTCTTTTTGCTATAGGAGTTCAGACCCCAACACGGCAATTCAATTATCCCTTTGGTATTGCCATAGCCCCGGATAGCACTATTTACGTGGCTGATACATGGAACAATAGCGTCCAGCATCTCTCAGCTTCAGGGCAATTTCTGAGCCGCTGGGGTTCTTTTGGCCACGGCGATGGGCAATTTAATCATCCCTTCAACATAGCTGTGGCTCCGGATGGCACAGTCTATGTGGCGGATACATGGAACCACCGCGTTCAATTTTTCTCCCCTTCGGGTCAGTTTCTGGGCAAATGGGGTTCCTGGGGCCACGGAGACGGAGAATTCTCCTCCCCCACCGGGATCGCTGTCGCTCCGGATGGCACAGTTTATGTGGTAGACTCAAGAAACCACCGTATTCAGCGGTTCTCTGCTAAGGGGCAATTCCTTGGAAAATGGGGCTCATATGGGCACGGAAAAGGCCAGTTCAACAGGCCCTTTGCCATCGCCTTAGCTCCCGATGGCACCGTTTATGTAGCAGATACGGAAAACAACCGCATTCAGCGGTTCACCTCCAGAGGCCAGTTTCTGCTCCAGTGGGGTTCTTTCGGCAGTAACTACGGGCAGTTCAGGTGTCCTGAAGGAGTTGCTGTGGCTTCCGATGGCACAGTTTATGTAGCGGATACAGATAACCACAGGCTTCAGCGCTTCTCAGCTACGGGGCAATTCCTGGGCAAATGGGGCAATCTGGGCAAAGGTGCTGGAGAATTTCTCGGACCTCGCGGTATTGCAATCGGTTCCAATAACGTGATTTATGTAGCGGATACCCTGAACCACCGCATTCAAGTTTTTGGCCCAGCCTATTCCGCTGATTGGCAAACTAAATAAAGAAGGGGGGCCGAAGCCCCCCTTCCCTTACATCGTTCTATATTCGCCTTCCACTACATCCTCCCGACGCTCCCCCTCAGGAGGACGCTGGCCATCACCTCCAGGTCTGGTTTGGGCACTGTACATTTTCTCAGATAGGCGATAGCTGGCTTGCTGCAGGCGTTCCATTGCCCTCCTTATGGCCCCGATATCATCGCCTTTCATGGCCTCTTTGACCTCAGCGATGCGAGCTTCAAGTTCCCTGCGGTCTTCGGGCGAGATTCTATCACCCATTTCCCTCAGAAGTTTCTCAATGGAATAGATCAAGCTATCAGCCTGGTTACGGGTCTCAGCCAGCTCCCGCTTGCGCCGGTCTTGCTCCGCATATTGCTGAGCTTCCTTTATCATCCGCTCAATTTCTTCTTGGGTGAGGTTAGTGGAAGCCGTTATTGTTATCTTCTGTTCCCGGCCGGTAGCCAGATCCCTGGCCGAGACGTTCAGGATTCCATTAGCATCAATGTCAAAAGTAACTTCTATCTGAGGAACACCTCTTGGAGCAGGAGGTATACCTTCCAAGCGGAAGCGGCCCAGGGTTATATTATCGGCAGCCATCGGACGCTCGCCCTGGAGAACATGGATTTCCACCGCCGTCTGGCCATCCTCAGCCGTGGTGAAAATCTCACTCTTGCGCACCGGTATAGTGGTGTTGCGAGGGATAAGGACATGCATTATCCCACCCAGGGTTTCAACTCCAAGGCTAAGAGGTGTTACGTCCAGCAGGAGGACATCCTTTATTTCTCCCGCCAGAACGGCTGCCTGGATGGCTGCGCCGATGGCTACTACTTCATCGGGGTTGACTCCCTTGTGAGGCTCCTTGCCTGTAAGCTCCCGGACGAGCCTCTGAACTGCGGGCATCCTGGTAGCGCCTCCTACCAGGATCACTTCATCCAGGTCCTGGGGCCTGAGTTTGGCATCACTCAAAGCCTGCATGAAGGGCCCCTTGAGCCGTTCCGTAAGGTCAGCCGTAAGCTGCTCAAATTTGGCCCTGGTAAGACGCATCTGCAAATGCTTCGGCCCGGAAGCATCGGCGGTGATGAAGGGAAGGTTTATTTCCGTTTCCATCATGGTGGAAAGCTCTATCTTGGCTTTTTCGGCCGCTTCCTTAAGGCGCTGAAGAGCCTGGCGATCCTGACGCAGATCTATGCGATGTTCTTTGTAGAATTCATCGCATATCCATTCAATTATTCTCTGGTCATAGTCATCCCCACCAAGGTGGGTATCGCCGGCCGTAGCAAGGACCTCTATCACCCCATCGCCCACTTCAAGGATGGATACGTCAAAGGTGCCGCCACCCAGGTCAAAGACCAGGATTTTCTCATTCTCTTTCTTGTCCAACCCGTAGGCAAGGGCTGCAGCCGTGGGCTCATTTATAATGCGCAGCACCTCAAGGCCAGCGATTCGCCCTGCATCCTTGGTGGCCTGGCGCTGGGAGTCGTTAAAATAGGCAGGGACAGTAATCACCGCTTTGGTTACAGGCTCACCAAGGTAAGCTTCAGCATCGGCCTTGAGTTTAGCCAGGATCATGGCTGATATTTCCTGCGGTGTGTACTCTTTACCGGTTATGGGGATATAAACCCTCGCGTCTCCCTGCGGCCCCCTAACTACTTTATAAGGAACGCGCTTTCTCTCTTCCTCAACTTCCTCATAGCGGCGGCCCATAAAACGTTTAATGGAGAAAACGGTATTTTCGGGGTTAATTATTGCCTGTCGCTTAGCAGGCCTACCCACAAGTCTCTCGCCGGTTTTGGTGAAAGCTACCACCGAAGGGGTCAAACGCTCCCCTTCAGCGTTGTGAATTACAACTGGCTCCCCTCCTTCCACAATCGCTATGACTGAGTTGGTAGTGCCAAGGTCAATTCCTACAATCTTCGCCATCTCTCATCACCTCCTTTTCCACAATAATGATGGGGGCTTTGTACTCGGGGTTAGGCAGGTGGGAATAATCACAGGTGCAAGGTCCTCCCTGACTGCATCCCACACAACAGTAATACTTGCCTCCCACCACTGTCGGCTTCCATGTTATCAGAATCCCGCAGTTGGCACAGGTTATCTTTCCCACCTTGCCCCCCTCCCACAAGGAGGATTAAAGCATGGGAGCGTTAGAGTGGCGATAGAAGAACGTTAGAAAACCGTTAGAATCTGCGGTTCTGGGCATGATGTTCGCCGGTTGCCAACCAGGCCCCCCGGTCGGCAGTTTGCTTTGATTTTAAGGCCACGGGCTTGCCTTGACTGAAAGGGTGTGCTAAAATAAAAGGGAGCTACTAAATTTTGGGTCTGTAAAGTGTGAGAGTCTGATATATAGTGCATTATGTAAAGGGGGAAGGAATGCTCAAGTGCCCTTACTGTGGAAGCACCGAGTCCAGAGTGACTGATACCCGTCATAGCCCCAAAGGCATCAGGAGGCGCAGGCTCTGTAAGAACTGCGGGAAAAAGTTCACCTCCTACGAGACGGTTATAGCCACGCCCATGGTGGTTAAGAGGGATGGACGTCGGGAGGAATTTGATCGGGAGAAGCTTCTAACTGGAATCCGCAAGGCTTGTGCCAAAAGGCCCATCCCCTTTGAAGTTATTGAGAACCTCGCCGATGAAATTGAGGATAAAATTCGGGCTATGGGCAAAGCTGAGATCTCAAGCCGTTTGATCGGTCAAATGGTCCTGGAAAGGCTCAAGGAACTGGACCAGGTGGCTTACATACGCTTTGCTTCGGTTTACCTGCCTCTGGAAGATCTGGAAAGCTTGAAGAGGGAAATTGAGAAGCTTCTGGGGGAGGAATGATGGTTAAAGTTGAGCCTGCCCTTTGTTCATACTGTGGGGGATGCGTTAGCCTTTGCCCCCGGAAAGCCCTTTCCCTGGCCGAGACAAGGCTTATGGTCAGCGAAGCGTGCAACGATTGCGGCCTGTGTGTAAGGGCCTGCCCCAGTGGTGCCCTGTCCGTTCCAGCAGGGCAGACATTGGAGGTGTTCCCTCCAACCCATCTGGCTACCCATTATGATGTAGTGGTAATAGGAGCCGGGCCTGCTGGCTCCATGGCTGCCCTTCATGCCGCTCGCCATGGGGCTTCAGTGCTACTCCTGGAGAAACGCCAGGAAATAGGCAGCCCTGTCCGCTGTGCTGAAGGGATCTCAGCCGAAGCTCTGAGAAGGTTCTTTGAACCTATGCCCTCTTTCATCGCCTCCACCATCACCGGAGCTGCTTTCTACCTCCAGGACGGTAAAAGCTTTAAGCTCTGGAAATCCTTCCAGGCCGGAGAAGGATTCATACTGGAACGCAGGCTCTTTGACCGCTTCTTGGCGGAAGAAGCGGCCAAGGCCGGAGCTAAGGTATTGGTCAAAGCCCCTGCCATCGGCCTCCTTATGGAGGGGGATAGAGTCAGAGGGGTAAAGGTCAGGGTGGCCGGAAAAGAGCAAGAAGTGGAAGCGGAGGTGGTCATAGCCGCGGATGGCATTGAATCGGAAGCGGGTAGATGGGCAGGAATTGACACCTCATTGCCTCCGAAGGAGGCCATTTCCTGCGCTCAGTTCCTCCTTTCGGGGATTGATATAGACCCATCCTTTACCTTATACTACCTTAGCCCTGAATTTGCCCCTGGCGGTTATGCCTGGGTTTTCCCGAAAGGGGACAGAAAGGCCAACGTTGGACTTGGGGTACAGGCAAATTTGGCCAGAGAGCCCGTTATCAATTACCTGACCCGGTTCATTGACTCCATCCCTTACCTGTCCCAAGGTAGCCCTGTAACCCTGGTCACGGGGCTGGTCCCCCTGCGCCCTCTGGAAACAATTGTGGGGCCGGGGATAATGCTGGTGGGAGATGCTGCCGGGCAGGTGGACCCATTAACCGGCGGGGGCATTCCTTTTGCCATGGCTGCCGGTGCCCTGGCGGGAGAAGTAGCAGCGCGCTTTGTCCGGAGGGAATCGCCCCTTGAGGAATACAAAGAAAGGTGGGAGGAAAGGTGGGGCAGAAAACTCCGGAGAAATTACGCCCTCAAAGGGCAATTTCCCCCTGAATCCAGGATGGGCGAAAATTTCCTCAGGCTTTTTGCCGCTGCCACAGGATCGGTTAAATAAACGAGGAAGGAGGGGTTAAAAATGGCTCTGAAGCTTTCACCTGCGGCCATCGCTACGCTCAAAAAGCGCTACTTAAGGAAGGATGAAAAGGGCAATGTTATAGAGACGCCTGAAGAAATGTTCAGGCGGGTAGCCAGAGCTATTGCTGAGGCCGAAGAATCCAACCGGGAAGAATGGGCCGAGAAATTCTACGAACTTATGGTCAGCTTTGATTTTTTGCCCAATTCTCCGACCCTTATGAATGCTGGCACACCTCTGGGGCAGTTAAGTGCTTGCTTTGTAATCCCGGTGGATGACGATATGTCCAGCATATTTGAAGCTGTGAAGGCTACCGCCCTCATCCACCAATCGGGTGGAGGAACAGGCTTCAGTTTCTCTCGCCTTCGTCCTAAGGGCGATGTGGTCCGTTCTACCGGAGGAATTGCCTCGGGGCCGGTAAGTTTCATGCGGGTATTTGATACTGCTACAGATGTGATAAAACAGGGAGGAAGGCGCCGCGGAGCTAACATGGGCATTCTCCGGATAGATCACCCTGATGTCCTTGAGTTCATCTCGTGCAAAGAGAAGGAGGGGGCTTTCGCCAACTTCAATATAAGCGTGGCAATAACAGACCACTTCATGCAGGCCCTCAGGGAGGATGGAGAGTATGAACTCATAAACCCCCGCAATGGAGAAGTGGTCAAGCGCCTTAAGGCGAGGGAAGTCTTCAAAAAGATAGTGGAGGGGGCATGGCGAAACGGTGAACCCGGCGTTGTCTTCATAGACCGCATAAATGAATTCAACCCTACCCCCAATTTAGGGCAGATTGAGTCTACAAATCCATGCGGCGAGCAACCCCTCCTCCCGTACGAATCCTGCAACCTTGGCTCCATAAACCTTTCCAACATGGTTACTGATGGCCAGCTTGATTGGGACAAACTGGAGCGCACTGCTAAACTTGCCGTCCGCTTCCTGGATGACGTCATTACTGTGAACAAGTTCCCACTCCCGGAGATAAAAGAGGCAACCCTGCGAACCCGCAAGATCGGCCTTGGCGTAATGGGGTTTGCCGATATGCTAATAAAGCTTGGCATACCATATGATTCCGAAGAGGCTTTGAAGATAGCCGAGAAAATCATGGAAGCTATAGCTTACTGGAGCAAAGAAGCTTCGGTGGAACTGGCCAGGGAACGAGGGGCTTTCCCGGCCTTCAAAGACTCCATTTACCCTGAGGGGAAACTACCCTTCCCTGAGCCTAAAACTTCTCCTTCAGGGTTTGATTGGGAAAGACTCATAGCCCGCATAAAAGAACACGGGCTCCGCAACGCCGCTACCACTACCATCGCCCCTACCGGTAGCATTTCCATAATTGCGGGATGCTCATCGGGTATTGAGCCGATCTTCGCTCTGGCTTTTACTCGCAAACATGTACTGGACGAAGATGCTTTCCCTGAAATCAACCCCCTTTTTGAAAAAGTGGCCCGGGAGCGAGGTTTTTACAACCTTGAAATTATGAGGAAAGTGGCGGAAACAGGGCGCGTCCAGGCCTTAGAAAGCATACCGCCTGATGTGCGACGCATTTTCGTTACCGCTCTGGATATAGCGCCAGAGTGGCATGTGCGGATGCAGGCGGCCTTTCAGCGCTGGACCGATAACAGCATTTCCAAAACTATAAACCTGCCCTTTGAGGCCACGCTGGAAGATGTGGAAAAGGCCATCATGCTGGCTTATGAGCTGGGGTGCAAAGGGGTAACCCTTTACCGGGACCGCAGCCGGGAAGTCCAGGTCCTTAATGTTGGGATTGAGGAAAAGAAAGAGGAGGTTACCGTAGCCCAACCGGGCCTTCCAGGGGTCTTATCCCCCAGGCCTCGCCCTCAAATTACCCGTGGTGTTACTGAGAAAATCCCCCTGGGCTGTGGCCGCAACATCTATATTACCGTAAACGAGGACCAGGTAGGGTTGTGCGAAGTTTTCATCCAGGTAGGCAAATCCGGTGGATGTGTCGCTTCCCAATCGGAGGCAATAGGCCGACTTATATCCCTGGCCCTCCGGAGCGGCATAAACCCCCAGGCCATAATTAAGCAGCTTAAAGGTATAAGGTGTCCGGCTCCTACCTGGCACAGCGGGGGACCTGTGCTATCCTGTGCTGATGCCATCGCTAAGTCTATAGAACGCTACATGAAAGAGAGAACTCAAGGCTCTGAACCCGGGCCCAGGGCTCAACACGCTGAGCCGGAAGTTACTTCCAAGATTGATTTTGGCCTTTCCCCCGAGTGTCCAGATTGCGGAAGCCTTCTGGAATTCAGCGAGGGGTGCGTTATCTGCCGGAACTGCGGCTATTCTCAGTGCATTTGAAAGATAGGCAAGAGCATTATAGAACACTATATCGCCTTTTAAAGCCCGGGTGGAAGCCATCAACTGAAGTTTATCAGGAGCTTGTGGCTTCTCGCCTCGGCCCGGGGGTGAAGGTTTTGGACCTGGGATGCGGAAGAGGAGGGGTTATGGAACGCCTTCACCCCCTGGCAGATCTGACTGTTGGAGTGGATGCCGACATGGCTTCCCTCAGGGAGCACAGAGCGCAGGACATTTCCCGGGTACAGGCTATGGCAGAAAAGCTACCTTTCCCTTCCGATTCCTTTGATCTTGTAATATGCAGCTGGGTCCTTGAGCACCTGACTGAGCCAGAGAAAGCTTTTAGAGAAATCGCCAGAGTCCTCAAACCGGGAGGCCGCTTCATATTCCTGACCCCCAATTTGCTTCATCCAATCCCACGCCTCAGCCAGAAGATAGCCAGGACAGGAGCGCTCCTGCAGCGAGTTCTCGTGGCAGGCCTGTATGGTCGCAAGAGCAAAGACGTTTTTCCCCCATATTATCGGGCCAATACTGTGACCGAAATTGAAAAAATTGCCTCCAGAACGGGCCTGCGAAGGGTTTCCATTCTTACAGTGGAAGACCCCACATATACCGCTTTTAACCGGCTTTTCTTTCGCTTAAGTGTGATGCTGGAAAGGTTCATACCTTACGAGCGGAAAGTCCATTTAGTGGGGGTTTATGAAAAATAAGGCATTGCTCTCTTTTGGCCTTTTTCTTATAGCTGTTTTTCTGGCCTCACCACCCCATGATCTTCCGGGCAAGGCCTGTTTTGTAGCTTCAGGGATTTGCCACCGCCTGCCGGATCACTCCCTTTTCTTTGGAGGTAGGCAGAGCCCCCTTTGTGCTCGCTGCACTGGCACTTACCTTGGCCTTTTCCTGGCTGTTCTATTTTTAATGGCGAAGGGAAAATTGAAATGCGGGCTCTTTCCTCCCTTTAAGGTTTCATTAATAATGGCCGGGTTCCTGCTGCTCTGGGGGATAGATGGGCTGAACTCTTTTGCCGATTTCTGGAGGGGAGAACCGCTCCTCTATCCACCTGCAAACTGGCTGAGGTTAGCGACCGGCTTCTTCTATGGTCTATGTTGGGGGGGATGGTTTGTGCCCATTTTTAACTCCCTGATGTTCAGGAACCCGTATCCCTGCCGGAGCGTGGAAAATTTCTGGGAGCTGGCTTTTCTTGCGAGCCTGGGAGCAGGCTTAGTGGGTCTTGTGGGGAAAGAGTGGCCATTCCTGTTTTACCCCACAGCTTTTCTCAGCCTCGTGGGCCCCTTGCTCCTTCTGGGTGCGATAAATGCCTTGTTGCTCAAGCTGGCGTTCAACCTTCACCCCGATGGGGTTGAGGAGGGAAGGGAAATTTTCCCCCTTTATTTAGCGGGCATTGGCCTCAGCCTTGTGGAGATCTTAGCCATTAATCTGGTAAGGCTTAAAGGAGGCTTTTGAGGCACCTGGCAAGAGTCAAGCCCTCGTGAAGTTTAGGTTTGTGCAAGCCTCACCCTACCCTTAATACAGGTTTTGCCTTTTAAAAATCTATGTGATATACTTTTTGGGCCAAAATTGCCAATTCAAGGAGGATTATGGAGCAAACAGAAGGTTTCGCCTTTTTCCCGACACCTCCTCGTTCCATAAAAGACACAGGGCTCAACCTGGGTCTCCTGGTGGATTTAACCATCAAAACTTTGTACCTTGAAGGCTTCATGACCGGAGCCCAGATCGCTGATGCTCTTGCCCTTCCTTTCACCGGGGTAATGGATAGGGTGCTGGAGTTCCTCAGGCGCGAGCACCTTTGCGAAGTAAGGGGCAGCAAATCAGTAAGTGAGCGTGCTTTTGAATACATAATAACCGAGAAAGGGAGCGATAAGGCCAAGGAGGCTATGGAGCGCTCCCAGTATGTGGGGCCGGCCCCGGTTCCTTTGGAGGAATACAGGAAAGCGATAAAAGCTCAACCCCTATCCAGCACCCTAATAACTCCAGAAAAGCTTCGGAAAGCTTTATCCCACCTGGTTTTAGGGGAAGACATCATCAACCAGCTTGGCCCTGCTGTAACCATGGGCCATTCCCTCTTCCTTTACGGCCCCCCTGGCAACGGCAAAACAGCCATATCCGAGGCCCTCGGCAAATTAATCTCTGAATCTTCAATGTTCATCCCCTATGCTGTGGAGGTAAATGGTCACATCATCAAAGTCTTTGATAACCTCAACCATAAGCTTGTAGTGCAGGGGGCCGAAGAACTCATCCAGTACGACCGTCGCTGGCTCCTCATCCATCGCCCCTTTATAACCGTGGGAGGGGAGCTAACTCTGGAAAACCTTGACCTAATCTATAACGAAATCACCAAATATTACGAAGCCCCCATCCAGATGAAAGCCAATGGCGGGATGCTTTTAATTGACGACTTTGGCCGGCAACAGGTCAGGCCTCAGGATATCCTTAACCGCTGGATTGTTCCCTTAGAAAAAAGGGCTGATTATTTGACCCTTCACACTGGCCTCAAAATTGAAATACCCTTTGAGGTCTTTGTGGTTTTCTCCACTAACCTACCGCCATCTCAACTTGTGGACGAGGCTTTCCTGAGGCGGATAAGGTATAAAGTGGAACTGAGAAATCCGACTTTTGAGGAATACCGCCTTATATTCCGGAGAGAATGTGAGGCCAGAGGTATACCATACGATGAAAGTGCTCTGGTCTACCTTTTGCGTGAACATTACATCAAGCAAAAGGTGCCATTGAGGGCCTGTCATCCCAGGGATATTCTGGACCAGCTGATCTCAATTGCTCGCTACACCAACAGGCCCCCTCGCCTTACCAAAGAGCTCATTGACGAAGCCTGGGCGGCTTATTACCTTTCCATCCGTAAATAGGAGAAGGGACATGAAGAGGCTATGGAGCCCATGGAGGATAAAATACATCCTTTCGCCCAAATCTCAGAACTGCGTCCTCTGTGAGAAGATGGCCGATAACCGCGATCGGGAAAATTACATCCTTTACAGAAGCTCAAAAGGGTGCATAATGCTCAACCTTTACCCTTATAACAGCGGTCACCTTATGGTAGTCCCACTCAAGCATGTGCCTAGCCTTGAGCAATTGAATCAGGAAGAATTGCTGGACCTTATGAACCTCACCGTGAAGGGGATAGAAGCTTTACGCAGCGCCCTCAAGCCGGAGGGCTTTAACATCGGGATAAATATCGGGAAAGCAGCCGGGGCAGGGATAGTGGATCATGTCCACATCCACATTGTCCCCCGCTGGGAAGGAGATACTAACTTCATGGCTGTCATGGCCGAGACAAAGGTCATTCCGGAGCTTCTGGACCAGACCTATGATAGGCTTATAGGATACTTTAGGGAGAAGTAAAAATGGCGCACCCGCTGGTGGAACTTGCCCGCAAAACCATTGAAGTTTACGTAAGGGAGGGGAAAATTATAGAACCCCCGAAAGAGTTAACCCCGGAAATGAAGGAGCGAGCAGGAGTATTTGTCTCAATACATAAACATGGGGAACTGCGGGGGTGTATAGGGACCATTGAACCAACCCAGCCTAACGTGGCAATGGAAGTAATTCAGAATGCTATAAGCGCTGCCACAAGGGACCCTCGCTTCCCTCCTGTAAGTCCTGAGGAATTGCCCGACCTTGAGATAAAGGTGGATGTTCTCTCACCTCCGGAGCCAGTTTCTGGCCCCGAGGAACTGGATCCCAAACGCTATGGCCTTATAATCCAATCGCTAAAGCACCCATGGAAGCGAGGGTTGCTCCTGCCAGACTTGCCTGGAATAGAGACCGTGGAGCAGCAAATCTACTGGACTCGGGTCCACAAGGCCGGCATTACCGATCCTGAAGAGCCTGTGCGGATGTTCAGGTTTGAAGTCAAAAGGTACACATAGGAGGAAAGAAATGCCTTATGTGCCTCCTGCCCTTTTGAAAAAGCTCTACATTAAAGGCAGCCTCATTAATACCGAGGATGGTTTTGTTTTTAAGCTCAAAAATACCCTCGCTCCTGGCACTATAACTGCCTTCAAGGGCATAGAAGTAGACGGCAAGCCCATGCCGGTGGAAAGCGTATACCTTATTACACCCTCTTCAGAAAGGCAGGCGGCAGAGGTGGGAGCTAAAAATCCTTTCCCTCTTCAGATCAACCAGGAAGTGACAATGGCCGTGCGCGGCTTAAAGCTGGCCCCCGGCCGTCATACAATAATCATTAAAATCATCACCAAAGAAGTGGGAGACCTGGAGATACCTGTGGAGGATGAGGTTTGCTAAAAGGGCTCCTCCAGAAGGCCTGGGAAGTAAGGAGGACCCACTTTCCCCCCAGGATTTACTTTGATTATCCCTTCCGAACCTTAGCTTTAAGCGTAACGGGTAAATATTGTGCTCTTAACTGTGCCCATTGTGGTGGACATTATCTTGCTTCCATGAAACCTGTGGAAGAGGCCCATCGTTATTTTGACCTTGTTTCCAGCTTCCTTATCTCCGGAGGATGCGACCCCGACGGTAAAGTGCCCGTTCTGGCAAAGCTGGAGGAGATAAAAGCCATTGCCCCCGGCCATCGGCTCAACTGGCACGTGGGCCTAATTTCTGAAAAGGAAGCTTTAGCAATAGCCCCCTATGTGAACGTTGTTTCCTTTGACTTCGTGGGAGACGATGAGACCATTGCCCGTGTCTATCATTTAAACAAGTCCGTCCAGGATTACCTGGAAACATACCGGATGCTCCGGAGATACTTCCGGGTAATTCCCCACATAACCATAGGCCTTGAGGGTGGGACAATAGGGCACGAGCGCAAAGCTCTGAGGCTCTTAGCTCAGGAAGGAATTGATGGTCTTGTTTTTATCGTTTTTATCCCTACCCCCGGCACCATCTATGCT
>CAZZMI010000058.1:0-12301 GCA_964655275.1 uncultured Anaerolineae bacterium
TCCCACTCGTGGGCTGGTGGTCAGTGTTGGTCGTTTGCCCCCTTCTTTGAAGGTTTTTGGGGGCACATCCCCCAAGCCCCTTGCCAGGGGGCTATGCCTTCTCTACCACCATTTACCATATGGCGGGCACTGGGCGAGGTGCGAGGTTGCTTCCTCCAGTCCGCTGTGATATACTTTCAAAAGAAGGTGAGAAATGGAGAGGGAAAAACTTTCCTTAGAAGCCAGAAAGCTTGGCATAGTGGTAGGGGGCTCGCTATCCAGCGGTTTAATCGTTAAGCTTGACCCCCGGGCTGTTATAGAAGGGGTAGCAGTAGGTAGATACATCATAGTAAAAGGGCAAACAAGACGGTTCTTCGGCATCATTACTGATATATCCCTTGACAGCACCAACCCTTTCCTGGAAAAGAGCCCTCCTGATGTTTCCGACCCCTTCATTTCCGAAGTAATCTCCGGGACAGGGGTTTTCGGCAAACTCAATGTTTCAGTTCATTTGGTTCTGGAAGAAAATGCCAGGGAACCGAAGCCAGCCAGGACAATACCAGCCCACTTTTCCCCCGTTTACTATGCTACCCCGGAGGATGTGGAAAGGGTCTTCGGGAAAGAAGGACTTCCAGGGCGACATTTCTTCTACATCGGCGAACCCATTGATATGGAAGGGATAAAGCTCACGGTAGATATGGCGAAACTGGTGGAACGCTCCAGCGGCATATTCGGGAAATCGGGGACGGGAAAGACTTTCCTCACCCGTTTGCTCCTGACAGGAATTTTGAGGGAAAATGTTGCTACGTGCCTGATATTTGATATGCACAGTGAGTACGGCTGGGAAGCTGAGGGAGAAGGGGGGCTAAGGGTCAAAGGCCTGCGTCAGCTATTCGGGGATAAAGTCGCCATCTTCACCTTAGATCCAGAATCCTCCGCCAGAAGAGGGATAAGGCCCGATGCCGTGGTCCGCATCCCATGGAGGTCCATTGAACCAGAAGACATAATCACCCTTCAAGGCATACTGGACATCTCTGAGGCGGGGATCGGGGCTATATATACAATGAAAAGGGTGTGGGGTGAGGGTTGGCTGGAACGCTTCTTTAATTTGGAAGATGAAGATTTTGATGACCTGGTGGACAAACACCGCCAGAGCCCTCAAACAATAAATGCTTTGCACCGGAAGCTTTTCCGACTTCAGGATCTCCCGTTCTTCTGTACTGATATAGAGGAAGATTCCGTTGAGGTTATGCTAGACTACATCTTGAGGGGCCGGAGTGTTGTGCTGGAGTTTGGCCGATTCGGGCGAGACTTAAGGGCTTATATCATCGTGGCTAACTATATAACCAGGCGCATTCACGAAGAATTCGTCCGCTTGAAAGAGAGAGCCCTTGGAGGGTTCGGCCCTGAACCCCCACAACTGGTAATCGTTATTGAGGAAGCTCACAAGTTCTTGGACCCCATGGTAGCTCGTCAGACCATCTTCGGGACCATTGCCAGGGAGATGCGCAAATACAATGTTACTCTTCTCGTGGTGGATCAGCGCCCGAGCGGCATAGATGAGGAGGTTATGAGCCAGATCGCCACCCGTATAACATGTCTGCTGGATAACGAGGCGGATATAAAAGCCGTGTTAAGCGGGATACCGGGGGCCAACAATCTCAGGGATGTGCTCTCCAGGCTGGAGACCCGTCAGCAAGCCCTCATACTGGGGCATGCGGTCCCCATGCCTGTTCCGATGAGAGTCAGAGATTACGGAACTCCCGAATTTTATTCCTCTTTCCAGAAGCCCTCCTGGGCCGAAGCAAGAGAATTGATATGGGGCACTGAAGAAAGCGATCACCTGTAAGGAGGGACCTATGGAGCTCAAAGTAGTTAAAATTGAGAAGCCCGCCAACGTTAACATAATCCTGGGCATGAGTCACTTTATAAAGACCGTTGAAGACATCTACGAAGCCATGGTCAACACTGTCCCCGGGATAAAGTTTGGAGTGGCTTTTTGCGAGTCCTCGGGTCCTGCTCTTGTCCGTTACGCCGGCACCGACGAGGAAATGATAGAACTTGCCAAAAAGAACGCCCTTGCCCTGAGTGCCGGCCATAGTTTCATAGTCTGTCTTGCCCCCGGTTTTTATCCGATAAACGTCCTCAATGCCATAAAAAATGTGCCAGAAGTATGCCGCATCTTTTGCGCCACAGCTAACGATGTTGAAGTCATCATTGCTGAGACAGAGCAGGGTCGGGGTATCCTTGGAGTTATAGATGGCCTCAAGAGCAAAGGCGTTGAAACGGAGAAAGATATAGAAGAGCGTAAAGCTTTCCTGCGTCGGATAGGTTACAAATTTTAATGGGCAAAATCCTTTTCATTTTTGTAGATGGCCTCGGGCTTGCCCCGGACGGGGAACATAATCCTTTTTCTAAGGCTTCTACCCCTTTCCTGAGGAAACTTCTTGGCGGACCGTTCACCTTGGAAAGGGTGCAGGAAAGGGAAGAACTTGTGCTCAAGGCCATTGATGCCCAGCTTGGAGTTGAAGGCATTCCCCAATCAGCTACGGGACAAACAGCTTTGTTCACCGGAGTCAATGCCCCAGCTCTGGTTAATGCTCACCTTCACGCCTGGCCCACAGGGGTGCTGGTAGAAATCCTCAAGGAGCAAAATTTCCTGAGGAAAGCAAAAGAAGAAGGTTTTAAAGTCACTTTTGCCAACGCCTATACCCCCTTTTACTTTGAATTGGTAGAAAGCGGAAAAAGGCCTCACTCAGCTACCAGCTGGCTTACTATCTCAGCTGATATACCTTTCCGCACTTTGGAGGAGCTAAAGGCGGGCAAAGCCGTTTACTGGGACATAGTGCATGAATACATCGTAAACTACCTCAAAATTCCAGGTATAGCGAAGATTGAACCCGAGGAAGCCGGACGTAACCTCGCCCGCTTAATGGATGAATATGACTTGGTGCTCTTTGAAACCTTCCTCTTAGACCTGGCGGGGCATCAGAAGTTGCCCTGGAGCGTGGAGGAGACTTTGAACCTTTTTGACCGCTTCCTTTCGGGAGTGCTGGAAACACCTCCTTCTTTTACCCTTGTCCTCTCCAGCGATCACGGCAATGTTGAAGACGACACCACCAAAATCCATACGGCGAATCCTGTTCCCCTCCTGGTAATGGGTCCGAAGGCATCATTTTTCTCCCGATGCCAAGCTATAACTGATGTGGCTGGGGCAGTGCTTGAGGCTTTAAGGAGCCACTAACGTCCGAGAATAACCCCGCTCTCCCCTGCTCCGCGGCCTTTGAGGGGGGCTTTTTCTTTTCTCTTCTCTTCCTTTTCTTCCAGGAAGTTGATTAACTTTTCCACATCCTCCGGGAAAAGACCATACCGGTTCTTGAGGTCCAGCAATTCCTGCGCGAGAGCTTTTGCCAGGTCCTTTCGCAACTCTTCCGCTTCTTTGAAAACTTTCCATTCAATTTTGCTCACCCTCATGAAATACTGAGCTGAAGGGCTATAGTTTACATCCTTGCGATAGGCAAGGATAGGCTTTTTAAGGCGGTGGGCGAACTCCCACTCTAAGCCAATTGGGGCCGTAGCATCTTGCCCTAAAATTATAAGGTAAAGGTCTGATCTCTCAATAGCCCCCTTAAGCGATTCAAAAGATTCTCCACCATGGGCAGTATGGCGGATCTCCCACCCCCTGGATATGGGCAATTCCGCCACCACCTGTCCAATTATTTCCCTTTCCTCTTCCAGTTCCCGGCTGGAACTGATAAAGAGACAAATTTTCCGCTCCATATCCTTTTAAAATTATACATCAAGGCCTGCACAAAGCTTAACCCTTGCCCAGATAGCAAGCCAAAGGGTTTTAAAAGGTTGGTGCAAAGTTTGTCTGCGAGAAGGGTCAGGAGATGGAAGCCCCCTCTATGGCTTGGATGTTATCTGATCAATCAGGGCGTTCACCACTTCCAGTGCCCTTGCCAGCGCGGGCGGCTGTTCTGCGCCATCCATTGTGGTAACAGTTTTCACCGAGCCCTTATACACAATGGTAAGCCGGTAAGTGAAGCGATCGCAACAGCGGTTGGCCGGCATATACTCGTTGGTCAGGTCCAGGAATCCAGCTTTTATGACGCGTTCCACTGCCTCCTGCACAGCACCTCGCGGTAGTTGTGTTTCCTTTGTTACACTCCTACGAGGCTCCGTCTTGATCACGCGGCCATCTTCGTAGAAACGCCATACCTCATGGATGCCTGCCAGTCCGCCACTTCGCTCAAAGACAATCACCACCCCTTCCAAACTGCCTGGGGTCCATGTACCGGTAGAGGGGGGTGAAGCCAGCGGGGAAGCCCCCTGAGTGCGAGAAATAGGGAGAGCAGATGTGCAAGCAGTCAGCCAGAGTATAGCGATTAAAAAAAGAGACCACCGCATTTATCGCCTCCATTCAAAGTAGACGTTTGTGAGAGGCGGAAGGTTTCCTCGCTACTTGCTCTGCCAAAGAGCGGCCACTTTTCAGGCGTGGCGACTGTGTTTACCTCATGCCTGGACTACTTTCGTTATCAATAGCCAGGTGAACCTTGCGCTATGGGCACTTTGGGGGTCTATCAAAGCCCTTTAACGAAGGCGGAAAAGGAGGTAGCGCGGTGGACGCCTTTCCATTATTACTATTGAAGCCCAGGACATAGCTATGGCTAATATGGAGAGCACAATGAAAAGGACGTTCCACCCTGAGCTTCCTGAGGAGCGAGCCCCGGGCATGAGCATCAAAAGCCGCATTACAATGTTCAACCCTTGCACAAACACCAGAAGGTTCCTGCCAGCCAGAGGGTTTAAGACCCCTGTATTCAATCCCAGGAGGGCTAAGAGGAAAAGGACGAAAAGGCCAATGGGAAGCACAGCTATTGAAATCTCCTTGAACATTCTTGGGGGATAGAGGAAGAGAGAGATTGCTTGCAATACAAGAACGCTGACAAGCCACAACAGTCTTCCTTTCACGACCCCTCTCCTTGTGATGGATTGTGCTAAAGCCAAGGTTTATTCTCCTCCCAGGTAAGCTACCTTAACTTGCGGGTTTTCCCGGAGCTCTTGCGCGGTCCCTTCAATGGTTATGATGCCTGCCTCAAGAACATAACCCCTGTGAGCGACTGATAGAGCCATGTGAGCGTTCTGCTCCACCAGGAGAATGGTAACCCCCTGGCGGTTGATCTCCTTTATAGTCTCGTAAATTTCCTCGATGAGGATGGGGGCTAACCCCATGGAAGGCTCATCCATGAGGAGGAGACGTGGACGAGCCATTAATGCCCTTCCTAAGGCCAACATCTGCTGCTCTCCACCCGAGAGGGTTCCACCCATTTGATAAGCCCTTTCTTTTAACCTTGGGAAGAGCTTGAAAACCCTCTCCAAGTTCTCTTCTATCTCTCTGCGATCTTTCAGGGTATAAGCTCCCATCTCCAGATTTTCCAAGACCGTAAGGTTAGCGAAGATTTTCCGCCCTTCCGGAACGTGAATTATCCCCTTCCTTACAATAGCATCGGCCGGCAAGGTGGTCAGGTCCACTCCATCGTAAAGGATCCGGCCTTTATCAGGGGTGAGAAGGCCGGAAATTGTGCGCAAGGTGGTGGATTTCCCAGCACCGTTGGCCCCGAGAAGGGTGACAATTTCCCCCTCGTTCACATGGAAAGAAATGCCATGCAGGGCTTTTATCGCCCCGTAAGAGACATGCAAGTCTTCTACCCTGAGAAGTGGTTCCATACCTTTCACCCCCTAACGGATTGCCAGGCGACCCAGATAAGCTTCAATTACTTTCGGGTTGTTACGCACTTCCTCAGGCTTGCCTCTGGCTATAATTTCCCCGAAGTCCATGACCGTGATCCACTCGCAAATGTTCATTATAAGGCGCATCCTGTGTTCCACCAGGAAGATTGTAAGGTTGAACTTATCCCTGATGAAGTGAATCAGTTCCATTAACTGGTCAATCTCTCTGGGGTTCATCCCAGCTGCAGGTTCATCCAGGAGCAGGAGTTGAGGTTTGGTAGCCAGGGCTCTGGCGATTTCCAATTTCCTTTGCATTCCGTAAGGCAAACTTCCGGCAATATCATTCTGCCTATCGGCCAGGCCGAAGATTTCCAGGAGTTCCTGAGCTAACTCTGTTATTTCCTTTTCCCCCTTACTGAACCTCGGGGAACGGAGGAAAGAATCAAAAACCCCATAATTGACAAGGTAGTGGTGGGCAATACGCACATTGTCCAGGACCGTTAAGTTGGGGAAGAGCCTTATGTTCTGGAAAGTCCTGGCTATCCCAAGCCTGATTATTTCATGCGGGGGAAGGCCTACCAGCTCCACTCCCCTGAAACGAATGCTACCCGCTGTAGGCCTGTATACCCCTGTAATCAAGTTGAAGACGGTGGTCTTACCTGCTCCGTTAGGGCCTATAAGGCCTACCAGCTCCCCCTCCCTGAGGGTAATGGAGAAATCGCTTACCGCTTTAAGGCTGTCAAAATAATGGGTCAGACCCTTAATTTCAAGGATTACTGGCCTTTCCTCGCTCATGCTTTAACCTCCCCAGGTTTGCGGACAGGAGGATAAGTCTGGCGCAGGAACGGGATTTCGTAACGTCCCATTAGCCCCTGAGGCCTCAGGAGCATAAGGAGAAGCAGGACAAGGGGGTAAATGACATAACGCCAGTTCTCAAAACCTGTGGGGAGAACAAGCCTCAGCACTCCCTCCAGCAGGAACACCCAGAAGAACCCCGTAATTATAGTACCAGTCATGCTCCCAAGGCCACCGAATACCACTATAATAAGGGGGTTAAAGGAGGGAAGGAAACCAAACATGGTTGGGTGCAGGAAGCCAAGGTCGTGGGCCCTTATGCCACCGGCCAGCCCGGCGAATATGCTCCCAATTACAAAGGCCAGGATTTTAGTGCGTGCTATATCTATACCCATAAGGGAGGCAGCTCTTTCATCCTCCCTGACTGACACTATGGCTCTGCCCACACTGGAGTGGAGGAGGTTTCGCATGAAAAGCAATACAAACATAAAGCAGGCAAAAACCCACGGCCACGTGGTCCACTTTGGTATTCCAACCATTCCTCTGGCCCCCTTCATTTCAGGGAAAGGCAGTATTGTGTCAGAGTTATCCAGAAGGACCTTCACGATAATGGTAAAGCCCAGCGTTGCAATTCCGAAGTAGTCAGACCCAAGGGTAAGGACCGGGATCCCAAAAAGGAAGCTTACAATTCCAGCAATAGTTGCTCCTCCCACTAAGGCCAGGAAGAATACAATCTGTCTCCCCACCGGTTCAGGGAGAGCCTGTATCAGGGAATAAATAACGGGCCCGAGTAAAGGACGGAGGAACTTAAGGGCCATGGCAAACCCGGCAATAGTGGCAACGGAGTGGAAAACGAACTCGGTAAATACACTTACCCCGTAAAAGCGCTTGAGGAAACTGGCTACACCCCACATAAGAAGCAAAGCCAAAACTGAACCACCAATTACCACTATTAATCCGGAAGGATCACCTCTCACCCACCGCCAGGTGATATCGGCGGAAGTATAAGCCCCAAGGGCATAAAATCCGAATTGGCCCAGAGAGAATTGCCCGTTAAATCCATAAATGAGGTTGAGGCCGAGGCTCACCATTGTCATAGCGGCGCCCCAGAACAGGATGGTCTGCCAGTAAGCATTAAGCCTGCCTGTTTCTATGAGGAACTGAATTATGGCAAATATTAAGAGGGAACCGCCCATGAAGAAAACAGCCGGATTTTTGAGCTTCTGGACCATTCTTGCCTCCTTACACCTTTTCTCCTGGAGCTTCTCCGAAGATACCCTGAGGCCTTATAAGCAGGATGATTATCAGGATGGAGAAAGCCACCGCATCCCGCATGGGGCTTGAAATTAAGCCTGCGCTTAGGACCTCAGCCATGCCTATTATGAGGGAACCCACCAGAGCTCCTGGTATGCTGCCTATTCCTCCAAGAACAGCGGAGATGAAGGCTTTAAGACCTGGTAATATTCCCATAAGGTGGTGGATTCGCTTGAAGGCGATGGCGTAAAGGACACCCCCTGCTCCTGCCAGAGCTCCCCCTATAGCAAAAGTTATTGCTATAACATAATCAACATTTATGCCCATCAATCGGGAAGTGGGTTTATCGTAAGCTGAGGCCCTCATGGCTTTACCCACTTTTGTTCTGGTAACTATGTACTGAAGGGCCACCACCAGGAGCACCGAAATGCTCATGATAACAAGCATAACGTTGGAAACTGTCAGGTCCCATTTGATAATTCCAAGAGAGGGGAGAACTACCACCAGGCCCATTATTAAAGTTAAAAGGCCACCCAAGTAAAGGAAAAATTGTATGATTGGGTGATTGCGCCACAGGGCGGCCTTGGAATTTCCTTTATTGCTTAGCCCGTTTAAAGCAGAATAAGTAGCGACGCTTGCCAGGAACATTCCACCCACAAGCCCTACAGCCCAGGGAGGAATATCCTTAGCCCTAAGGACTGTGAGCTCAAAAGGACGAGGGTATGTAATGTAGTTATTGGTATAAACAAAGGGCAGAGCTCCGAAGTACTCAAGGAAGAAAGAGACGCCTATTGCGGTAATGAGAGCAGCAATTCTCGGCATAGCCCTCAAGGGCCGGTAAGCAAACCTTTCCATAGTTACCGCCAGGAGAGAACAAGCAACCATGGAAAGTGCTATGACTGTAACAGAGCCCAACAAAGTTCCGAAGGTGCTATTGATTCCCGGCCAAAGTTTAAAAGGCCAGCGGTGAAGTTCCATGGTAGAAATAGCAAAGTAGCTGGTCATTGCCCCCACCATGAAAACATCACCGTGGGCAAAGTTTATCAGTTTTATGATCCCATAAACCATAGTATAACCAAGAGCGATAAGTGCATAAAGGAAGCCTAATTGGATCCCGTTAAGGATCTGCTGCAAAAAAATTGCAGGGTTGGCTATAATGGGGCGAAGGAAAAAAATCAAAAATATTCCAGCTATAATGGCCATTATAACGTTAGTTATTCGGTTTAAAATCGCACCATTATACCTTTTACGTAAAGCAAGCCTCCCCCTCTCTTCAAAACCGCTGTAAATCATCCTTCACCTCCTTAGAATTAAAGGCCGGGGGGAATTCCCCCCGGCCCCTTTTAGCCTTCAGGCCTTTACGGAGAAACGATGGTTACGAAGTTGACCTTCCCTTCCTTGACCTGGAGTATGGCAGCAGGCTTGCGAGGGTTGTGCTGGTCGTCAAAAGCTACCTCACCCGAGACCACGGTGAACTTCATCTTCTCCATGGTCTTGGCCACCTGGATGGGGTCATCAGTCCCAGCGGCCTGAATGGCTTCAAAGAGGATGTTAGCGGCGTCGTAAGCCAGGGTGGCAAGGGCATCCGGGACCTTACCGTATTTGGCCTTGTACTTCTCAACCCACTCCTTTACAACGGGGCGCGGGTCATCCGGGGAGTAGTGGTTGGTAAAGTAACCACCATCCACAACTTTAAGGTCAAGCTGCGGGGAATCCCAGCCATCGCCACCCATCATGGTAGCGGTGATTCCAAGCTGGCGGGCCTGAGCAGCAATCACGTTCACCGTGGAGTAGTAGTCAGGCAGGTAAAGGAGATCAGGCTTAGCTTCCTTAACCTTGGTCAGGATCGCGGAGAAATCCGTGTCACCAGCGGTGTAGGTTTCCCAGACCACCACTTCCCCACCGCCCTTCACGAAAGCATCGCGGAAGAATTCAGCCAGACCGCGGACGTAGTCATTACCCTGGTCCAAAAGAACAGCTGCGGTCTTGACTTTCAGGGTCTCCAGAGCGAACTTGGCAGCCACGAGGCCCTGGAATGGGTCAATGAAGCAGGCCCTGAACACAGTGGGCTTGGCCTTCCCAGCTTCATCAATGGTGACTTTGGGGTTGGTGGAAGTGGGGCTTATCTGAAGTACACCCTTAGCAACAGCTATTTCGGAGACGGGGATTGAAGCCTTTGAGCACACTTCGCCGATGATGAACTTGACCTTATCCTGCTCAATCACTTTGTTAGCAGCAGCGACAGCGGGCTCGGCCTCGCACATGCTGTCTTCAACGATTGGGACAATCTTGCGGCCAAGGACCCCACCTTTAGCGTTCCACTCTTCAATGGCTAAGAGAGCACCATCGCGAGTGGATTCGCCGTAAGTTGCCACGTCGCCGCTCAGAGGAGCCAGGATAGCAACCTTAAGTTCTGCTGCCGGGGCTGGTGTTGGCGTTGCGGGGGCTGGTGTTGGTGTTGCCGGGGCGGGTGTTGGCGTTGCTGGAACCGGGGTCGGGGTGGGAGCCGGGGTCTTGCAAGCCACAAGCCCCGCCACAATGGTGAGCAAGGTCAGCACTACAAAGATCCGCTTACCCATGTTACCCCCTCCTTAGGAATTTTTCCCAGCATGGCTGGGAGTTGCTTAATATTATAAATTCTTCTCGCGTTCTTGTCAAGGAAAGGACCCCTTGAACTCAATAGCTTTCCTGAACCCAGCCTCCGGCGTGCTCTCAGAACTTAAAGCGATTTGGCATTAAAAGCCCTTCAATGGTAAAATTTGATTTGAGTCTAAACCCTTCCTGGGAGGTAAGCGATGAAGCTGGATCCCAAAGCCCGCTATACTAAAACCCACGAGTGGGTCCGCCTGAATGGCACCGAGGCCACCTGTGGGATAACTGATTATGCTCAGGCCCAGCTTTCTGATGTGGTATATGTGGAGCTTCCAGAGGTGGGGGAAAGTTTCTCTCAGGGCGATGCCTTTGCGGTCATTGAATCCGTAAAAGCTGCTGCTGATTGCTACATGCCTATGAGCGGCGAAATTACGGCCGTTAATGGAGCCCTTTCCACTGCTCCTGAGCTGGTTAACAAAGACCCCTACGGCGAAGGCTGGTTGATACGCTTCCGTCCCACCAATCCATCCGAATGGGACACCCTTATGACCCCCGAAGAATATGAAAAATTCGTGGCTGAAGAGGAAGCTAAAGGAGGTCACTAATGAAAAGTCCTTATATTCCTTCTACCGATAAAGACCGGGAGGAAATGCTCCGGGCCATAGGAGTGGAAAAAATTGAAGAGCTCTTTGCCGATATCCCTCCCCAGGTCCGATATGTGAAGTTCAACCTCCCGGAACCCCTCTCCGAAGCCGAAATCCTGCGGGAAATACGCCAGATGGCCGAAATGAATGCCGACCTTGACCATTACACCTGCTTTTTAGGAGCAGGAGCTTACAATCACTTCATCCCCAGCGTTGTTAAGCATGTCCTGAGCAGAGCCGAATTTTACACTGCTTACACTCCATACCAGCCGGAAATAAGTCAGGGGACCCTCCAGAGCATATTTGAATATCAGACCATGATATGCCAGCTTACGGGCATGGAGGTAGCTAACGCTTCCCATTATGATGGTGCCACCTCCATGGCTGAGGCTGCCCTCATGGCCTATAACATGCACCGCCGGAAACGTCATAGAGTAATCGTATCACCAGCCGTTCACCCAGAATATCGCCAGGTGCTCCGGACTTACGTTAAAGGCATGGATATAACTGTCGTAGGGGACGAAAAACCTGAAGCCGACATCAGTGACCTCCTTAATTTGCTGGATCAGGACACCATCTGTTTTATCATCCAGAACCCCAACTTCTTCGGCGAATTGGAGCCGGTGGAAGGCCTGGCTGATAAAATCCATGAAGCTGGCGCCATCTTCGTGGTGGTAGTGGACCCGATATCTCTTGGGCTTTTCAAGCCCCCCGGCGAATACGGAGCTGATATCGTTGTAGGTGAGGGGCAATCTCTTGGTAACCCTGTAGCTTTCGGAGGACCATACCTCGGTATTTTCGCCACCAAGATGGAATATGTCCACAGGATGCCTGGCCGTCTTGTGGGGGAAACGGTAGACGTTGAAGGGAAGCGTGGGTTCGTCTTAACCCTGTCAGCCAGGGAGCAGCACATCCGTCGGGAGAAAGCTACCTCTAATATTTGCACAAATCAAGCCCTCTGTGCTCTGGCCGCAGCCGTTTACCTTGCCACCATGGGCAAGGAAGGGCTGAGGAAGGTGGCTGAGCTATGCTACCATAAAGCCCATTATGCTGCCAAGCGCATTGGAGAAATCCCTGGCTATGAAGTGTTAAACAAAAAGCCTTTCTTTAAGGAATTCGTAGTCCGCTGCCCTATCCCTCCTGAGGAAATAAACCGCCGGCTGCTGGAACACAAAATTATCGGAGGATATGACCTGGGCAAGGATTACCCACACCTTAAAAACTGCATGCTCCTGTGCGTAACCGAGCTTATCACGAAGCAGGAGATTGACCGATTGGTGGACTTGCTCACAGGTATAGCCTGA
>CAZZMI010000059.1:0-11972 GCA_964655275.1 uncultured Anaerolineae bacterium
ATTTTCCCCCACCCCCGTGGGCTTAGGGTTTGCCACGGTTTTGGGTCCCACTCGTGGGCCAATTGCCAATGCTGGCGGTTTGCCCCTTTTTGAAGAAAGCCCGGGGGCACCCTTCGTTCCCCCGGGAGGGGCTTTGCCCCCTGGACCCCCAATGATTTCTGGGGGCACATTTCCCAATCCTCCAATTTTACCCTCCCTCGTGGAGAGATTGCCAATTTTGGCGATCTGCCCCTTTGAAGAAGCATTGTGGGCTCCTGAATCCCTTTACCCAAGCAATTGCGCATAATCAACGGCAGGGATGCCTGAGATAAGCTAAAGAAGGCCGCGCCAATTACGGTGGCTAACCCAGAAGTTCAGAGGTTTTAATTTTCCCGGTTTTGATATATAATGGGTGATGGCTTGAAATTTTCTGTGGAGGCACCCAAATGTATAAGATGTATGGAGACCTCGCTGTCTACAGCGGAAGGGCTCATCCTGAGCTTGCAAAGGAAATCGCCAACTATTTGGGAGTTGAACTTGGAAAAATTGAGATTTTTGAGTTCCCCAACGAGAACATTTTCGTCCGGTTGCTTTCCAGTGTCAGGGCTAAGGACGTGTTTTTCATCCAGCCCACCTGTTCTCCTGTAAATCGCAACCTTGTAGAACTTCTGATTGCTATTGATACCTTGAAAAGGGACTCAGCCGGGCGAATAACGGCTGTAATCCCCTATTACGCTTATGGCCGTACTGATAAGAAAGATGAACCAAGAGTCCCTATTACCGCCAGGCTTGTGGCTGACCTCATAACTGTGGCTGGAGCTGACCGGGTCCTTACAATAGACCTGCACGCCCCTCAAATCCAGGGCTTCTTTAACATACCGGTGGACGAAATCCACGTTTCTTTCCTTCTGGAGGAATACTTCATGGAAAAGAACATACCCGACCTTGTAGTCCTGGCCCCCGATGTAGGAGCTGTCAAGAGAGCCCGCAACTTCGCCGAAAGGATCGGAGCACCCCTGGCTATCGTGGAAAAAAGGCGGTATACTGAGCCCGGCGGTTCAAGAGTAGTAGATTACGGGATAATTGGAGATGTGAAAGATAAAAACGTGCTCATAGTAGACGATGAAATAGACACTGCTTCCACCATCGCCCATGCTTACAATGCTGCCAAAAAATTCGGCTGCAGGGATGTTTACGTTTGTGCCGTCCACCCCATCCTTTCGCCTCCCTTCTGCTTCCAGAACCTGGAAGGCCTTGACATAAAAGAAATCGTCGTTACTAACACCGTTCCCATAAGTCCGGAGAAAAGGGAAAGGTTGCCCAACATCCGGGTCATATCTGTAGGCCCATTGCTGGGGGAAGTTATAAGACGCATACATATGGGAGTATCGGTGGGGGCGTTGTTCAACGAATAAGGAGGAGGAATTGTTCAGAAGAATTCTGGAAACGGTTTTGGGCGATAGTAATGAAAAAGAACTGAAGAAGCTGGAGCCTCTGGTCCGGGAGATAAACTCATTGGAGCCCGAGATGGAGAAGCTTTCGGACCAGGAGCTGCGGGAACTTACCGATGAGTTCAGGAGGGAACTCTGGAAGGAGACTGCTCATATAAGGGAAAAAGTAGAGGAAAAAAAGGCTGAGCTGGAGGCTGAAGAGGATCCGGAGATCAGGGAGAAACTTGAGGAAGAATACAATCGCTTGGATGAAGAACTGCGAGAAGCCGAAGAAAAGTTTTTGAGCCGCATTCTCCCCAAAGCTTTCGCCGCTGTAAGGGAGGCTTCCAAACGCACCATTGGCCTTCGCCATTTTGATGTCCAGCTTATGGGCGGAATTGTCCTGCACCAGGGCAAGGTGGCCGAAATGAAGACGGGTGAAGGCAAAACTCTGGTAGCCACTTTGCCTGTCTACCTCAACGCCCTTACTGGCCGGGGAGTTCACGTTGTGACCGTTAACGATTACCTGGCTAAGAGGGATACTCAGTGGATGGGCCCTATCTATCACATGTTGGGCCTTAAAGTAGGGGTCATCCAATCCTTAGCGGCAGACCCTGCTATGAGTTCCTTCATTTATGACCCCGATTACATATCCGAAGATGATCGCTATCAACATCTGAGGCCTGTCTCCAGGCGTGAAGCTTACCTGGCCGACGTTACTTACGGGACCAACCACGAATTCGGCTTTGACTACCTGCGCGATAACATGGTCCAGGACCTTTCGGAGTGCGTGCAACGTGGCCTTAACTACGCCATTGTGGACGAAATTGACAATATACTGATAGATGAAGCCAGGACCCCCCTTATAATTTCCGGCCCAGCTCAGGAATCGGCCGAGCTATATAAAACCTTTGCCAGCCTTGTCCCTCACCTCACGCCCGGAGTTGATTACCAGGTGGACGAAAAAGCCCGCATCGTAACCCTCACTGAAGAGGGGATTGAAAAGGTGGAAAAGATGCTGGGGATTGAAAACCTTTATTCTCCCCAGTATTTCTACCTTCTGCCTTACCTGGATAATGCCTTGAGAGCCTATGCCCTTTACCACAGGGACAAGGATTATATCGTTAAGGACAATGAAGTCATAATCGTGGACGAGTTCACCGGGAGGCTGATGTATGGCCGCCGCTACTCTGAAGGCCTGCACCAGGCCATTGAGGCCAAAGAAGGAGTCCCCATTCAGCGGGAGAGCCTCACCTTGGCTACTATCACTTTCCAGAATTACTTCCGCCTCTACAAAAAACTTGCCGGAATGACGGGAACCGCTGCCACTGAAGCCGAGGAGTTCCACAAAATCTACGGCCTTGATGTAGTGGTAATCCCAACCCATAAACCCATGATTCGCATTGATTACCCTGATGTGATCTATAAAACCGAGGAAGCTAAATTCAGGGCTGTCACTAAAGAAATCATCCAGCTCCACTGCCAGGATCGACCAGTTCTGGTGGGCACTCTTTCCATAGAGAAATCCGAACATCTAAGCTCACGGCTTTCTCCTCAAAAACTTCAGGACCTGGCTAGAGTCCTTATCTTGAGGGATGCTATTAATTCCCGGAACGATATCACGGGCGAACAGCGGGAAAAGTGGAACAAGGCCTTAAGCGTCCCCTTGGAAAAGCTTGATCCCAGGGAAATAAACTCCATGGCCCGGAAACTTGGGGTTAACCCTAACATTTTGACTAAAGAAAACATCCTTCGCCTGGCTCAGATCCTGGGGGTGGAGAACCCCGAGAAGCTGGAGAAAATCCTCCGCGAAGGAATACCCCATCAGGTCTTGAACGCAAAATATCACGAAAAAGAAGCCCAGATAATTGCCCAGGCTGGGAGGCCTGGAGCGGTTACCATTGCTACCAACATGGCAGGACGGGGCGTTGATATCCTTCTGGGGGGCAATCCTGAAGGACTGGCTCGGGAGAAACTCCGCCAGGAAGGCTTTGACCTGACCCAGATTCGCTCAGCCGATTGGGATGAGGCTCTCAAAATGCTTCGTCGTGGTGAAGATCCCACCACCCGCTTCCCTACTCGCTGGGCCGAAGTTCTGGCGGAAATGTACAGGAAATGCCAGGAAGACCATGTGAAGGTGGTGGAACTTGGCGGCCTCCACATAATCGGAACCGAGCGCCACGAAGCTCGCCGGATTGACAACCAGCTCCGGGGCCGGGCGGGCCGCCAGGGTGACCCTGGCTCCTCCCGCTTCTACGTTTCTCTGGAAGATGAATTGATGCGCAAGATGGGGGGAGCACAAGGCCTGCTGGAAAAGGTCTGGGCCGATGAGGACATGCCTATTGAGCACAACCTTGTTACAAAAGCTATAGAGCAGGCACAGATTCGCATGGAAGGGTACAACTTTGATTACCGCAAACACGTCCTGGAATACGATGACGTAGTAAACAAGCAAAGGGAAGTGATTTACCGACAGCGCAGGGAGATCCTGCGTCAGAAGAACCTCCGCCCCTTTGTAATGAACATCCTGAGGGAAAAACTCTCAGCTCTGGTAGACTCTTATTCTGTAGGCGAAGATGGTCGCCCTGACTGGAAGGGCCTATACTCAGCGGTGAAAGCGGTCATACCCCCTGAGTTTTTACCCTCTCCTGATAACTGGCAGAATAAAAACCCCCGCCAAGTGAAAGAAGAACTTTACCTTTTAGCCGAAAAAGCCTACGATAACCTCTCGCTGGCCATGGCTCGGGAGTTCTGGGATGCCATGGCTGAGCAAGGCAAACGCCTTGTGGACTTTGCCCTGGAACCAAACCCTGTTTTCCGCCTTGTTTACGATGCGGTGGCCTCAGAGCTGGGGGGAGAACTGGAAGCTATCAAAGGGAAGCCCCTATCGGCTCTGGGGCGAACCCTGAGGGAAAGGCTTGAAAGGCCCATAGCCAAAGCTCTAACCTTGGGAAGGGATCGCTTCGTCATGCTCAAGGTGGTAGATTCCCTCTGGGTAAGGCACCTTACTGACCTTGATGAACTCAAGGAGGGCATAGGGCTGAGGGCCTTTGGCCATCAGGATCCCCTGATTGCCTTTAAAAAAGAAGCCCATGAGATGTACGAGGAGCTTCTGGCTCAGATAAGGGACCAGATAGCCCAGGGCATCCTTTATACTTCTATAGCTGTGAGGAGGCCTGAGCCCGTGGTGCCTCGGGTAAAGATCCCAGCCCCGGCGCGAGTTGCACAGCCGGGCAAGCGCCCCGGAAGGAATGACCCCTGCTGGTGTGGGAGTGGTAAAAAGTACAAGCATTGCCACATGCGACTGGATGAAGCTGCAGGCAGGCGATGAGAGGAGTCAGGTTATGGAGGAAGACAGACTTATGGAAACCCTGGACCCGGAGCTTTGGGAGTTCATAAGGACCAAGATAAATTCTTTCATAAAATGGGACCTCCTTAAGCTGCTATATTCTAACCCTCACACCGTTGATACCGCCGAGAGGCTCGCCCGCCAATGCGGAAGATCCCTGGAAAGTGTCCTAAAAAGCCTTGAGGAGATGGTTAAAGAAAACCTTTTAGAAATGCACTTCGTAGCAGGCATACCGGTCTACTCCATTTCAAAAGAAGAAAATACCCGCCGGCTTGTGGAAAAATTCTTAGAAGCCTGTAAGAACCGCCAGGTTAGGGTAAGGGTAGTGTATCACATCCTGAAAGAGCAGGAGGTGAACTTTGGAAAGGGTTAGGACGGGAATTCCGGGCCTTGATGAAATGCTTTCAGGGGGGTTCTTCCCTTCCAGCATAAATTTGGTAGAAGGAGCTCCCGGGACAGGCAAATCTACTCTCGGGTTGCAATTCATTTACAACGGGGCAGTTCAATTCGGGGAACCAGGATTACTCATCACTTTTGAACAGTTTCCTGAGCAATATTACAGGGATGCGGAGAATTTTGGCTGGGATTTCCGCAAGCTGGAAAAGGAAGGGATGCTCAGAATAATAATGACCAGCCCTGAAATCCTGAAGCTTGACCTGGAAAGGGTGAGAGGGATGATAGAAGAAGCGGTTATGGAGATGGGGGCCAGGAGGATTGTAATAGACAGTATCTCCCACTTTGAGCGGCTTGCTTCTGACCCTGTGGAATTGAGGAACCTGGAGTACTCCTTCACCAATGCCTTGAAACGGCTTGAACTTACTGCCATCCTCACCCGGGAGAGCCCTGTTCTCCTGGGAGGTGAAACAGGGACATATCCCCTGAGTTACATCGTGGACTCTTACATCCTCCTGCGGTACGTGGAAATAGATAGCCGGATTTACAAGGCTATTCTTGTCCTCAAGTTCCGGGGGAGCGATCATGCCAAAGACATACGGCGCTTTGAGATAACGTCAAAGGGGATAGAAATTCTGGATAGATTTGAAGGCCGAGAAGGCCTTATGAGTGGCACTCCCCGCCGTATGGCCGAGTCTTTTATAGAAGCTTTCGTAAGGAAATAAGCTTATGGAAGCTTTAATGCAGCTTCTTTCGTGGAGCATGTTTTGCTTCATCCTGATAACAGTGATGTTTATTGCCAGGTTCTATGAGAATAAGAGCAGGCAAAAAACTTTATACCAGTTCTACCCCCTGGCCATTTTCCTGTTCCTGGTGGCAGCTTTAATCTATGCGGGAAAAGGGGGAGAATTTGTTGGGGATTTCCGGGGAGATGCTTTCTTTTTTCTGGGAGGGTTGCTCACCTCAGCCCTTGTCGCTTATCTTTTTGAACTTATGATGGGGAAGCGATGATTGAATTAATGGTTGCTTTTTTAAGTTCTTCTGCCCTGGTGGGGGCAATATATCTGTGCTTTGTACTCATGGAGCTAAGCCGCAAGCTGGGCCAGGTCACAAAGATGCCGCCTTATTACCTCATTTTCTATCTTGCGGGCGTTTTCCTTACGGTGGCACTTTTTGCCCGGCTGATCAAAGCCTCTTTGCTTTTTGTCCCTCCTGAAGTGAGGCCCCTTTTCCTCAGTTCACCTCAATTTTACTTTATGGCTTACCATCTCCCCCTTTTGCTTGGCATACTTCTGGCTTTATGGACTACAATAAAATATTGGGGCTGGATTTTCAGGGAGAGGTAGTGGGAGATGGTTCTGGATCAATGGTTGAGGGAATTTTTATTGAAGGCTCAGGAGCTTTTCCCTGAAGCAGAACCCATTCTGGCCATTTACTGGCAGGAGAAGCATGGCTTTAAAGTCCTGTCTATGGAAGGGGAAAAATGGGTGCCATTGGAAGAGGCTGGAGCTGAGGGATGGGCTTTGAAGGTCTCTACTTCCATCCTGGTTAAAGATTGGAGGAAAGAGAAAGAACTCCTGCCCGTAAGCTACTCTCTCCACGGAACTCCGGGCTCCTTGATGGTCACTCCTCTTCTTGGAAAAGAAAGGACCTTAGGAGTCCTATCTCTTTCCAGCCATAAACCCGATGCTTTTGGTGAGCAGCACCTGAAACTCCTTGAATCTCTTGCTTCTGGCCTCTCTTTGGCTTTAGAAAATGCTATCCTCAACGAAAGGTTTCAAAAGCAAAAGAAGGGTTTTGATTTCCTCCGGAAGATAAACCTCCAAATGGCTTCTGCCCCTGACCTTGAAACCCTGGCAAAAGCTGCATTGGATGGGCTCATAAAGCTTTTTGACGCTGATGCTGTGTGGATTAGTTTGCCCGGAAGGGGGGTTCTGGGAAGCCCTCAAGCAATTGATTGGGCGAAAAGTTTCCTTCTCAAAGCGATAGAAAAGGGCGTCGCAGTAATAGTTGAAGAGCTGGAGCCGGGTTCGCCTTTCAGTTCTGTTATTTCCTTGCCGTTGAAAAAGGGCTTCAAAAACCTTGGAGCAATAGCCCTGGCTTTCTCCTCACCTCACTTCTTTGACGAGGTTGAACTTTACCTGGCCGAAGCTCTGGCCGAGCAAATAGCTCTGGCCGTGGAAAATTTCTTGCTCTTGGAAGAAAAAGAGAAAAGGGTCAAAACTTTATCCCTACTCAATGACCTGAACAAAGTCCTATCACTCACCCTTAACCCTGAAGAGATAGAAAATGCGGCAAGGGACTTCCTCAGCCGCATATTCCAGGTAAAGGCAGGAGCCATCTTTATGGAATCGGCGGGGGAAATGAAAAAGGTGGCCCACTGGGGAGAGAGGCCTGAGTTAGTGGATTCCATCAACCCCGATGCTTTCCGGGAACGCCTTATAAACAACACCCCTTTTGAGATTACCGGGCCGGATGGGATGCCCGTTTTCGTAGCCCCAATCTGGTTGCGTGATAAAACCTCTGGCTTTATATTGCTTATGGGTTCTCAATTAGCCCATGAAGAAATTTTCCTCTTAGGCTCAGTGAGTGGGATCCTGGCCAGCGCCTTTCAAAGGGCTTACCTTTCCATGGAAATGGAGAACCGCCTGGCTGAGATGGCTACTCTTTACGCCATCTCGGAACAGGTAATGTCAAGCCTTGAACTTCCGGTGGTGCTGGAAACAATTGTGGAGGTAATAAAACATGTAATGGACTGCCGCGCCGCTTGCATTTTTCTCCTGAATGAAGAAAATGGCTTACTGGAGATAAAAGCCTCAAGTGGTATAACCTCTCGCTGGCGCACGGAAGCCAAACTCAGGGTGGGGGAAGGAATAAGTGGGAAATCCGTAGCTCTTGGTCAGCCCATCTATGTACCTGATACCTTGCGTGAGCCCGATTTCATCTTCTTTGACCGTTCTGTACGCTCTATTCTTGTGGTTCCGCTAAAGGTAAAAGGCAAAGTAATCGGCACCCTGAGCGTTGATCATACCATCCCCAACGCCTTTACCTCCGACGATGAACGATTTCTCTCCATCGTGGCAGTCCAGGCTGCTATAGCTATAGAAAATGCCATCCTTTACGAGCGGCTTAAAGATAAAGCCGAATCCTTAAAGAAGGCATACGATGAATTAAGCGAACTTTCTCGCTTTAGGAACGAGCTCCTCCAGAATGTTTCCCATGAGCTCCGTTCTCCTCTCACTTTCATAAAAGGCTATGTGGAACTCATGCGGGAAAAATCCATGGGGCCTTTAACTCCTGAGCAAGAAGAGGCCCTTGAGGTGGTTTCCGAAAAAACTGACCAGATGACCAGGCTTGTAGAAGACATGATTTCACTTCAGAGGCTTGAGCGGGAGAAACTGAACCTGGAGCCAGTTTCTCTTGAGGAAATTGTTCGCTTTTCCGTCCGCAGCGCTGCTATACTGGCTCAGAACGCTGGAATTGAATTCAAGCTGGAAATACCTCCAGGTCTCCCGCCCGTGCTGGGCGATAAAAACCGGCTTGTCCAGGTTTTTGATAACCTCATCAATAACGCTATAAAATTCAGCCCTAGTGGCGGAACTATAACCATACGCCTTAAAGATATCGGGGATTACATCCAGGCCGAGGTAGAGGATAAAGGCATAGGTATACCGGAGGATAAGCTGGATAAAATCTTTGAGCGCTTTTACCAGGTAGATAGTTCCTCCAGGCGGCAATTTGGAGGAATGGGGCTTGGTCTGGCTATAGTGAAAAGCATTGTGGAAGCCCACGGAGGTAAAGTCTGGGCCAGAAGCCAGCTTGGGAAAGGGAGCACTTTTTATTTTGTGATCCCAAAAGCTTGAGGAGGAGTCCTATGGCCATTACCAACTTCTCTCAACTTATGGAAGAGGCCCGTCGGAAAGGGCCAAAGATCGTGGCTATAGCCGCAGCTCACGAAAAAGAAGTCCTTATGGCGGCACAGGACGCCGAAAAGCTTGGTTTGGCTGAGTGCATATTAGTAGGTGACCATGCCCTTATCCGCCGCATTGCTGCTGAAGACGGCATTGACCTGGGAAGGATGATGGTAATCCATGAGCCTGACCCCTTAATGGCCGCCCGCAAGGTCATGGAGCTTGTAAGCCTCGGTCATGCTCAGCTGGCTATGAAAGGGAAAATTGAAACCGGCCATTTCCTCAGGGCCGCTCTGGATAAAGAGATCGGCATAAGAATGGGGAAATTGCTTACCCATGTGGGAATCTTTGAAATCCCGGGCTTTGATCGCCTCATCTTCATAAGTGATGCTGGCGTTGTAGTAGCTCCAACCCTTGAAGAGAAAGTAGCCATAGTCCAGAACGCCATTGATGTAGCTCAAGCACTGGGGATAGAATGTCCTAAAGTAGCTATCCTGGCTGCCACTGAAATGGTAAACCCCAAGATACCCTCTACCCTTGACGCAGCCAATCTCTCCAAGATGGCTGACAGGGGTCAGATAAAAGGAGGAATAGTGGATGGCCCCCTGGCTTTGGATAATGCCATAAGCGAAGAATCCGCCAGGATAAAAGGCATCCAGAGCCCTGTAGCAGGCAAGGCCGACATCCTCATAACTCCAGACATAGAGGCAGGAAATGTCTTAGCGAAAGCTATAACATATTTTGCCGGCGGGAAAATGGCTGGCGTTGTAGTAGGCGGGAAATGCCCGTTAATAGTGGCTTCACGCTCCGACCCCCATGAGACGAAGCTTGTGTCCATAGCTCTGGGGGTCCTCTTAGCTCCAGCTTAAGGGTAAAGCTATGCTTTCCCCTCATCTCCGTGAGAAGATCAAGTTGCTTCCTAAAGTAGACCTTCACCGCCATCTGGAAGGTTCCCTTCGTTTTTCCACCATTGTGGAAATTGCAACCCGAGAGCGTATACCTCTCCCTTACCACGATCCCGAAGAGCTGCGACGTTACGTCCAGGTTAATGAAAGAGAATTGCCTGATTATCATGCTTTCCTGGAAAAATTCCGGCTTTTGAGGAGAATTTACTCCAGCCGGGAAACTATCCAAAGGATAGCCTATGAATCTGTCATAGATGCTGCTGATGACAACGTCCGTTACCTTGAGTTGCGCTTTAACCCCCTGGCCCTGGCTCAGGCCCAGGGATTTCCACCCCTGCGAGTAAGCGAATGGGTGATTGAAGCAGGTTTAAAAGCCGCCAGGGAAAGAAAAATTCGCCTCAATTTCCTCATAACCATAACCAGAGATACCGACCTGGAAACAGCAAAAGAACTGGTTCAGATAGCCCTGGAGCTCAAAGGCAAAGGAGTAGTGGGATTAGATCTGGCAGGGGATGAAGTAAATTACAGGGCTTATCCCTTTGCACCCATCTTCAGGGAAGCACGCCGCAAGGGCCTTGGAATAACCATTCACGCTGGAGAAATCACCGGGCCAGGAAGCATATATGAGGCAGTGGAAATTTTAGGAGCTCACAGGATTGGCCATGGAGTCAAGGCCATAGAGGATGTGAGAGTTCTGGACTTGCTCCTGTTTAAGAAAGTGGTGCTGGAAATATGCCTTACCAGCAATTTACAGACCGGAGCGGTTAAGGAACTTAAAGAACACCCATTCCCGGCCTTTTTCCGCCTTGGCATTTTGGTTACTTTGAATACTGATGACCCCGGTATTTCGGGTACAACTTTAACCGATGAATATATGCTGGCGATCAGGAGATTGGGCATGTCTCAGGAAGAACTTCTCATGACCATCAGAAACGGCATCCTGGGAGCCTTTTTACCCCCAGCAGAAAAATTTAAGCTTGCCGAGGAGTTCAATCAGGAGCTTAAAAGACTCAGCTTTCCCACAATGCCCAAAGAAGAGGAGGTATGGATATGGCCATAAGGAATTTTGCCCAGCTTGTGGAGGCAGCCAAGCAGCGGGGACCCAAGCGCTTGGCTATAGCTTTTTCCCACGAACCAGCCACAATAATCGCAGCACGCCGAGCTTACGATGAAGGGATCGCCATCCCGCTCCTTATGGGAGAAGTAGAGCTTATTAAAGAAATTGCAGATCGTGAAGGTGTAAACATCAACGATTTTGAGCTTATCCAGGAGAGCAATGAACGGGAGGCCTGTGCTCGGGTGGTGGAAATGGCCCGGACAGGGCAGGTAGACCTTATAATGAACGGTTTAGCTCAGCCGGGGCACCTTTTGAGAGCTGCTCTGGACAGAGAAAAAGGCCTCCGCACCGGTAAATTGGTGACCGATGTAAGCATCTTTGAAATCCCGGGTCGAGATAAACTTCTCTTTATAAGCGACATAGGGGTTGTAGTCTCCCCTACTTTGGAGCAGAAAGTAGAGATCGTCCAAAACGCTATAGACGTAGCTCATGCCCTCGGGATAGAATGTCCCAAAGTAGCCATTCTGGCGGCGACGGAAATGGTAAACCCCAAGATTCCCGTTAGCATGGATGCTGCTAATTTGGCCAAGATGGCCCAGCGGGGTCAGATAAGGGGTGGTATAGTGGATGGGCCGCTGGCTTTGGACAATGCGATTTCTCCTCGTTCGGCTGAAGTAAAGGGCATAAAGAGCGATGTAGCTGGGGATGCGGACATAATAATTGCTCCCGACATAGAAGCTGGCAACATTTTGGCCAAAGCCATAATTTATTTTGCCCGGGGCAAAATGGCGGGAGTAGCGGTGGGCGCCAAGTGCCCTCTTGTTCTACCATCCCGGGCTGACCCTCCCGAAACCAAGTTCGTTTCCATTGCCTTTGGAGTATATCTGGCTGGGGGATGAAACTCTCGCCTACCCGCGGGGGTCAGCCAACGAGTGGGAAGTGGAGGGG
>CAZZMI010000060.1:0-11131 GCA_964655275.1 uncultured Anaerolineae bacterium
CCCCCGTGGGCTCAGGGTTTGCCAGGGTTTTTTGTCCCACTCGGGGGTTATTGCTAATGGCGGCGGTTTGACCCTTTTTGAAGCATTTTGGGGGCACAACCTCGAAGCCCCTTGAGAAGGGTCACGCCCCCTTATTGGTCCTTTCAGCTGAAAGGTGCTATACTGTATGCCAGGAGGCCTGCTATGAAACACAAACTTTTGCTTTGTTTGCTGGCAATTTTTAGCGCTGTGCTTGGCTTCTCCTTCCTTTGGTTCGCTCTCTCAGGTCCAGCGGCGGCAGGAGGGCCAACTTATGTGGGGGGTTCCATCTTGACCAATACTATATGGTCTCGGGCAAATAGCCCATATATAGTAACCTCAACGGTTAAAGTGGAAAACTCAGCTGTGCTTACCATAGAAGCAGGCGTGGAGGTAAAATTTCAACCCAGCCAGGGCCTGGAAATTATGCCTGGTTCAAAGCTGGTAGCGGTAGGCACCCAAACCAACCCTATAACCTTTACTAGTGATTTGGTTACGCCTACTCGCAGAGCTTGGAGTGGCATCCGTTGGTTTGGAAGCAATAATCACCTGGAAAACGCTGTTATTGAATGGGCTCATTATGGTCTACTTTTGGAGGCAGGCTCTAAAAATAACCTCGTAACTGGAGTTACCTTCCGAAACATCGGCGATTACAGTGACCCCGGCTCAGAAGGAGCTGCTGTTTTCGGCACCGTTGATAATAGTTCTTTCCACCAATGCATTATCCAGAATGCCGAACATGGCTTTTACCTCCTTAAATCCTTCAACAACCTTTTCTTGGGCAACATTATAGATGGCTGCGATGGTGTGGGCATTGCTCTTAAAGGAGAAGCAGCCCTTGCTTCCGGTAATATTGTTAATGGCAACCTGATAAACAACTGCGGCGGCGAAGGCATTTACCTCTCCCTTCAAAAGGATGCCCTCATCCTGGAAAATGAAATCCGCTATTCGGCTTATAAAAGCCAGGTTGCTAGCGCTACTGCATCGGGTATCTATCCTCTGCAATTGGCCTTCCGGCCTGTAAGGGGAGGCATTGCTATTGAGGGTGGCCAGGACATAATCATCCAAAGTAACCGCTTACACCATAACGGGGCTGAAGCGGGCCTTTACATCTCAAATGTCGTTAGCATTACGATTAGCGAGAATTTCATTTATTTGAACAATGGCGATGGCATACGTCTCCTCAATTCATCAGCTTCTTCTGCCCACAACAATGCTATTTACGGAAACGGTGGCTTTGAATGGTCCGACATCGGTTCAGCTACGCCAGATGCAGTAGGGAACTGGTGGGGGACCAATTCCCCTCAATGGGGTGCGGAGATTACTGGCACAGCCAATTATACCCCCTGGGTTACCTTCTCTTTCACTGCTACCCCTCATTTTCTCCCCGCCGATGGGCTTTCTAAGGCTACCCTGCAAGTGGCTTTAGTAGACGGAGCAGGGCACCATGTCCCCAATGGATTTGCTGTTCAGCTGGCAGCCAGCCTGGGCAATCTTTCCACCTTTGGAGTGACCACAACCGCCGGTCTGGGTCAGGCATACCTCCAGGCACCTATTTTCCCTGGCATATCTTACATTACAGCTACAGCTCCAATGACAGTGACTTTGTATGATTGGGTAAGCTTTGTCCCCCTGGCAGCCTATACCCTGGATCTGACCGCTTCCCCCAGCAGCGTTCCAGCCGATGGAACTTCTTTCTCCACCCTTATAGCTTGCGTGAAGGATCCTTCAGGCAGCCCAGCCCCTGATGGGACAGTAGTGGTTTTCACCACCACCCTCGGCTCCTTCCCCGGAGGAATAAATTCAACGCCTGTTCCCTCAGGAGTTAGCCCTGTAGAAGCGGAAAGCGGGGCGGTGACCAAGACGGGGACCTGGATTGCTTATTCAGACCCTTCAGCCAGCGGTGGGGGAGGAGTTCGCTCCGGAGTAATTGATGATAAACTTACCTGGGTATACACGGGCACCGCTTTTTCTGTGCTTTTCCAGAAGCAGCCAGATGGCGGCATTGCAAACGTTTACATTGACGGTTACCTCTATGCCGCAATAGATACCTATAACCCTATCACTTTCTACCAGCAGGAGATAACTGTGGCTGCAGGATTGCCCTGGGCAGCCCATACCATGGAGGTAAAAGTAACAGGGCAGAAAAATCCCGCTTCTTCCGGCTATCAGGTAACGGCAGATGCTCTCAAAGCTTACGGTGTAAACCGCAACAACGCTTACCTTACCTCCGGAGGATGTGCTACCACAACTCTAACCTCTACCTTGCCGGGTACAGCCAGCGTGCTCGCGTGCGCAGGCTTTGCCTGCGATACCGCACAGGTTAATTTCACCCCATCACGATATTTTGTCTACCTTCCCCTTGTGCTCAAAGGTCTGGAGGCTGTGGCCTGTCAGGAATTGGTGGTTGATGGCGGCTTTGAAACCCAGACCGGCTGGATCGCAGGAGTAACTCCTCGCCCTGCCAGGTATGTCACAAGCACTGTCCACTCCGGGAACTATGCTGTCCTTCTGGGGATACTCCCCACTGAAACCGATGTCCACTCCTACTCTTCCATCCGCCAGCTTATAACTTTGCCCGCAAACACTGCAATTACCCTGACATACTGGTATTATCCCATTTCTCAGGGCGATCTGGGGGATAAGCAGCAGGTGATTCTCCTCAATCGGGACGGTGGTTTGTTAAAAGTCCTCTGGGAAGGCAATGAAAACGACCCTAACTGGAAACGCCACACTTTCAGCCTTACGGATTATGCGGGGCAAAGCGTTTACCTGTACTTCAACGTTTTCAACGATGGCGATGGTCTCGGGAGAGCAGCCATGTATCTGGATGATGTTTCAGTGGAAGCATGCACTTATGTTACTCCTCCGCCTACCCCAACGCCATGTCCCACGCCTACTCCGCCTCCACCTTATGGATGCTACCCTTATATTAAGGCCATCGCCTCCACAGGAGATGCCCCGCATGGGGTAGCCATCAACAACAACAAAGGCGAAATCTATGTGGTGAACCATCTTGCCGGCACTTTAACGGTGTTCAACATGACCAATTACAGTGTTATAACTACTGTCCGTGGCCTGAGTTACCCCAACGGTGTGGCTTATAACCCCACCAACAACCACATCTATGTGGCCAATGACTGGAGCAACAGCGTCTCAGTCTTTGATGCCTCCACCTATACCCTGATAAAGACTATCCCTGTGGGCAATAACCCTGATGGAGTAGCTGTTGACCCCAGCCTTAACCGTATCTATGTGGCCAATTACGGCAGCGATACCGTTTCAGTTATAGATGGCTCTCTGGACGTGGTCACCAGGACCCTTTACGTCGGAGATGAGCCGGCAATGATTGCGGTTAACCCGGTCACTCACAAAGTCTATGTAGCCCTCCATGGGGCAGGGCACATTGCCGTGATCTACCCCGATATGAGCGTAAAGGATGTAGACATATACAGCGCTGGCCCTTATGGCATTGCCGTTGACCCGGTCCGCAACCTGGTTTATGTAGTCACCATTGATACCAACCGCATTGTGGCTGTTGACGGTAGTGAAGATAAATTCCTGGGTTGGGCAGCAATAATGAGAGAGTGGGATGCAACTCCAGCTCCTCTGCGCCAGATTGCGGTCAACCCTTACGTAGGCACTTCTGGTCACATTTATGTAACCACTACCAGCACCGACGGTCCCTTTGACAAAGTTCTCATGCTCCCCAAAGGTTGGCCTGAATATTTCGCCCGGCCCCACGCTTTAGACATGGGTCCCGGCTCTGACCCTAGGGAAGGCATAGCCTTTGACCAGCAGCGTTACATGGTTTATGTAACTCTCAGGGGTAAGGATGAATTAGCTGTTATACAGGATGGCGAGCCGCCCTGCTTCCAGAATTTCTCCTTCGGCCAGGACGGATATTACCTGAGGATATGCGTGTTTGAGAAAGGTCAATGCCGTTGGGTTATAAAATAATAGACCAGAGCCTTTGGCGTTCCGGCATCCAGTAGAGGCTCAGTTGCTTGCCCTGTCAAAATTTTTAGCAATGGCCTGAGCTTCCAGCTTTTTCGTATTAAGGAGGCAAATTGCGCGAAGTTTACCTGAAAGATGTGGTGCCAGGCCAGCTTTTCCTCAGCGAGATGCCAGGGCTTTATTTCCCGCTGGACAAATATGAGAAAGAGTTTGCCGATAAGCGCATAAATTTGGTCCTTTGCCTGGCACCCTTGCAGGAGATAAAGCAAAAATCACCGCAGTATGCCCTTAAACTTGAAAAGGGGCTATTCCCATTCCCCGTGGAATTTTTCCCCATAGAAGACTACGGAATTCCCAAGAGCATTGGAGAACTGGTCAGAGTTGCAAAAGATGCGGCAATGCGCCTCAAAAGGGGTGAGCACATTCTCATCCATTGCGGTGCTGGGATTGGGCGCACAGGAATGGTTGCCATTTGTGTGCTGCAAGCCCTCGGCCTTCCCCTGGAAGAGGCCTCGGTAAGGGTGCAAAGGGCAGGCTCTGGCCCCGAAACCACCACCCAGCAGGCATTGGTGGAGCTCTTCAGCTCCCTTCAAGGAAGTGCGAAAAGCTGGTAAGCACCTCCGAAATCTTCCACCTTCCGGCAAAGGTCCAGCAATCGGCTCAAAACCTCAAGTTCCTCCGGCCCGATAGGGTCAAATCCCTCTTCCACAAGGTACTCAAGGCCCCTCCGGTAAAGGAGTATGTGGGTTATCCCTTCCCCCTTCCAGGCTGAGACCAGCTTTTCGGCATCGTATCCGTAAAGATAAAGGGAATGAAGGAAACGGTCCAGGATGGAATCCGGGGAGCAAACCCTTGTACAGTGGTAACTTCTGGGCTCCCAGAGGAAAAGCACCTTTGCTTTTTCAGGCAGTTCCCGGTTGATAAATTCCACCGCTTTTATGTACCACCCGAGGCGACGGGCAAGAAATTCCTCCTCGCTTTCCAGACCCACCAGGACTTTGAAAGGAGATATCTCAAGGAAATCCATGGAGAATTCCACCAGGTTCAGGATCAGCACCAAGACAATGACGGCCCGCAACAGCCAGCTGAAATTCAAAGGCTTTGGCGGAAGGAAATCCAAAGCCTTAACCCCAGCCGCGATAGCCAGGGCAAGGACTCCAAACGCTGGAAGAAGCAGGCGCCCCTGCATAAGCAAATAGCTCCAGGCCAAACCGAAAAGCCAGAATAGATAAAGGACGGAGAAGAAAATAAGGGCATCGCGTACCTTCAAACGCTCCTTTTGCGGAAGTATCAGGAGGGGGAAAAGCCCCAGGAATAGAGGCCCAAGGGAAGCCTGATAGCCTTTGAGGCCTTCAACTCCCCATACAGTAGCATCCCAGAAAGCTGTGATAAGTTTTAAGGGAGCTGTGCAGGCAAATCCCGTCCATGGCCTGCCGAACCACCACCTGCGCCATTCATCCCAGTAAATTCCCCTGAGAAAGAAGGGATAAAAGGGATTGCCTGTCAGGAGCAAATTCTTGACAAGCCAGGGGGAAAAAACGAGGAGAGCAATTGCAGGGAAAAAGAGCAACCTCTTTTTACGGTTGATCACAAATAAGAGCAAAAAGCCGGCTGTCAGCGCTGCCACAGCGGTATACTTGACCGAGAGGGCGAAGCCGGCCATTATCCCGGCCAGGATGAGCCATTTTGAGGAGCTCGTTTCCCGGTAAAACTCAATGGCTTGAAAGGTTAAAGTTGTGTAAACGAGCAGAGCAATGTCAACATAAGGCCACCCAGCTAGGATGAAAACTGTTGGGGCGGAAAAAACCAGAGCTCCGACCAGGTAAGGGCTTTCCACAAAACCGAATCCGATGAAGGCGGCTAAAAAACCATAGAGCCAGTGGATCACAGCGGCGGTCCTCTCGCCTGTGAGGGCCATGCCCCACGCGAAAAGCATCTCTACTAACTGCGGAAAGCCAAGGTATGGTATATCCAGAGGGTGATAAACTCTACCTTCCTTGAGGTAAAACTTTGGGCCTGTGAGGTGGTAAACGAGGGAATCCCAGGCGGTGGGAGGGGTAAGGGCACAGAAAAGGGAAAGGCCCAGGGATAGAAGGATATAAAAAGCAAGAAAGGATTCAAAGCGATTTCGGGGGTTGGGAAATTTGAGTTCCCTGAGGGTTCTCCAGAGCTTCGGCCCCAGCACAAGGAGGCCGACCAGGCTCAGAAGCCATATTACCGGAGAGCGCAGAAAACCCAGCGTTCCGAGACTCAGGCTCAGCAGGGAGAGCAATCCCAGGCCGATTGCTGCCGACCATATAAACTTCTGAAGGGGTTCAAGAGGGAATTTTCCCGCGATAAGGAAACCAATTCCCGTTCCCAGAGCAAAAGTTATTGTGCCCCCCGCCAGAGCCGAAAGAGCTTTCCCCAGCGCTTGCAGATTAACAAAAGTGAAAGGCTTGTGGGGTATGTAGTAAAAAGCCAGAACGACGAAGAGCCAGAACAAAATCAAAAAATAGAGCCAGCGTGAAGTCACAGCTTTTTGCCTTTATTAAAAGCTTGCCCTCAAAGCTTTCAGGTTGTGACTATGTTGATAAGTTTTCCGGGGACGAAAACTATCTGCTTTACCTCTTTCCCCTCAATGTGCCGGCGAACTTTAGGGCTCCCCAGGGCCATCTCTCTGGCTTCCTCCTCGGATATATCGGCCGGGACCTGGAAGCGATCCCGCACTTTGCCATCCACCTGGACAACTAAAGTGATCATTTCTTCCCTTGCCAGCTCTTCATCCCACTCAGGCCAGGGCTGCATGTGAATGCTGTAAGGCTTGCCAAGCCTCTCCCACAGTTCTTCAGTAATGTGAGGGGCTATGGGTGCAAGAAGCAACAGCAATTTTTCCACCCCTTCGCGAGTGGTAGAAGTTACCCCATTCTTATCCTTGTATTCAATCAGAGCCGAAGTCAGCTCCATTATAGCACTCACAGCGGTGTTGAAGTGGAACCGCTCTATATCCCTGGTAACCCTTTTAATAGTCCGGTGGATGGCCCGAAGGAGCTCCCTGCGGTTTTCCTCGGTCTCCGGGGAAAACTCCGTAGCCTCGGCCACCTCAAGGGCCAGGCGCCAAACCCTGTTGAGGAAACGGTGGGCTCCTTCTACCCCTTTCTCGGTCCATTCAAAATCCACTTCCGGCGGAGCTACAAATAGGGTAAAGGTGCGAGCAGTATCAGCGCCATAGGTGCTTGTGATTTCGTCCACCGAGACTATGTTTCCGAGGGATTTTGACATAGCCTTCCCATCCTTCAGGACCATCCCTTGAGTGAAGAGGGCGGCGAAAGGTTCGTCCACCGGGCTAAGGCCTATATCGCGCAGGAATTTGGTGAAGAAACGGGAGTAAAGAAGGTGCAAGACAGCATGTTCAACCCCGCCTGTGTATTGGTCCACAGGCATCCAGTAAGCAGCTTTCTTGGGGTCAAAAGGCATGCTGGTATTGCGGGGATCGCAGTAGCGGAAGAAATACCAGGATGAATCCACAAAAGTATCCATCGTATCGGTTTCACGCCGGGCATGACCACCGCATTTGGGGCAAGATGTGTTGACGAACTCAGGAACAGTAGCCAGGGGGGATTCCCCGGTTCCGGTGGGAGTAAAGTCCACGTTTTCAGGAAGCATTACTGGAAGCTGGTCCTCAGGTACAGGAACTATGCCGCATTTCTGGCAGTAAATAATGGGGATGGGTGTGCCCCAATAGCGCTGGCGGCTTATGAGCCAGTCCCTGAGCCTGTAGCTCACGGCAAATTCTCCAAGGCCTCGCTCCTCAAGCCACTCAATAGTGCGCCTAACCGCCACCTCGCCTGGAGTCCCTGTCAATGGGCCAGAGTTAATCATCGTTCCGTATGAGTCATGGAAGAGGACATCCCGATAGAACTCCACATCCCAAAGCATCTCAGCAACAGTGCGCTTATCCCGAGTAGCTGGCTCCAGTTCATGGCATTTGTTCAAGATGGCCTTCTCTTCTGCTACAGAACTAACATCCATTACGCCATCGGCGAAGACGAACTGCCAACCTGTGCCAATCACTTCCGTCCATGAGCCAGGCAAGATGAACTCCCGGATTAAGGTTATGTAACGCTCCCGAGCCTTTTCCTCCAGAGTTACGAACAAAGAGCCCCCGCTTTCGTCAAACTGGAAGCCTGCGGCTCTAAGGGCAGCGGGCAAGTCTTCCCTGTAAGTGCCTTTTCTTACGAAACTTTTAACCCTGCCTTCAGGGTGAGCAATAACCGGTATAACGGGTAAACCGAACTTCAGGGCGAACTGGAAATCCCTCTCATCGTGGGCCGGGACTCCCATAACTGCTCCTGTCCCGTAGTAAATGAGCACGTAATCGGAAATCCAGATGGGGATGGGTTCCTGGTTAACGGGGTTTATAGCATAAGAACCGATGAAAAGGCCGGTTTTTTCCTTTTCAGTGCTCAGGCGCTGAATTTCGCTCTGAAGGAAAGCGAATTCCCGGTATTCTTCCACCTCTTTCCTCTTTTCAGGTGCTGTCAGTTTCTCCACCAACGGGTGTTCAGGGGCCAGAACCATGAAAGTAGCCCCCCACAGGGTATCAGGGCGCGTGGTGAAAACTACGATTTCTTCCCCAGTCTCGGTCTTAAAAATGACCTTTGCCCCTTCACTGCGGCCTATCCAGTTAGTCTGCATAAGTTTGACCTTTTCCGGCCACCGCTCCAGTTTTTCCAGATCCCTTAGCAGCTCCTCGGCGTAAGCAGTTATCCGCAGGAACCATTGCTCCAGTTCCTTCTTAGTAACAAGGGAACCGCACCGCCAGCACCGCCCCTGGATTACTTGCTCGTTAGCCAGTATTGTCTTGCAGGATGGACACCAGTTTACCGGCGCCTTGGCTCTGTAAGCTAAGCCTCTTTCAAACATTTTAATGAAGAACCATTGGTTCCACCGGTAGTAATTGGGGTCATAAGAAGAGATTTCCCGGTCCCAGTCGTAGCAAACCCCCATTTTGCGGAGCTGTTCTTTCATCCGGGCAATGCACCTTTCAGTCCAAACTCTTGGGTGTATCCCATGCTTTATGGCGGCGTTCTCCGCCGGCAGCCCGAAGGAATCCCACCCCATAGGGTTAAGGACGTTATATCCACGCATGGTTTTGTAGCGGGCTATGAGGTCACCGATCACGTAATTCCGGCAATGGCCCATGTGGAGGTCGCCGGAGGGGTAAGGGTACATTACCAGGTTGTAGAACTTGGGCTTATCGTCCCTTTCAGTAGTGTGATAGAGCTTGTCCTCTTCCCAGCGCTTCTGCCATTTAGGCTCTATCTCTTGCGGTATGTATTTGTCCACCATAATTCCACCTCCTCTCAAAGGTAAGTAAGCCAGCCATAACGGTCCTCTTTTCTCCCTTCCACTATGGCGAAGAACTCCTCCTGAAGCCTCTTGGTAATGGGCCCCCTTTCCCCATTGCCGATGATTACGCCATCAACCGAGCGGATTGGGGTTATCTCAGCGGCGGTGCCAGTGAAAAAGAGCTCATCGGCTATGTAAAGCATTTCACGAGGTATCATTTCTTCGCGCACCTGGTAGCCCAGTTCTGAAGCCAGGGTAATAACTACCTTGCGGGTCACCCCCTCCAGTATTGAAGAAGCTAACGGTGGGGTGTAAATTATGCCTTTGTAAACCAGGAAAATGTTCTCCCCACTGCCTTCACTCACGTATCCGTTTATGTCCAGAGCTATCCCCTCAGCGTAACCGTGGTCATGGGCTTCCATGGCGATGAGTTGGGAATTGAGGTATTGGCCTCCCCACTTGGCTGCAGCAGGGAAGGTATCGGGAGCCATACGGCGCCAGGAGCTTACTCCCACATCCACGCCTTTCTCAATAGCTTCGGCTCCAAGGTAGCGTCCCCATTCTATGGTGATTATAGCCACCTCAACGGGACAAGAACGGGGGTCAAGGTTAAAGCCGCCGGCCCCTCTGTAGACTATGGGGCGAATGTAACAGGAACGATGTCCATTCGCTCTTATTGTTTCCAATATGGCCTCTTTGAGCTCCTCTGGCGAGTAAGGGATTTCCATGCGGTATATTTTGCAGGAATTGAAGAGGCGACGGATGTGGTCATCAAGGCAGAATACAGCAGTGCCTTTGGTGGTCTCATAAGCCCTTATCCCTTCAAAGACTGATGAACCGTAGTGCAAAACATGGGCAGAAACATGGACTGTAGCCTGTTCCCAGGGCACAAGCTTGCCGTTAAACCATATCCATTGGGATTTTGGTGTTTCCATAGAACCCTCCTGGGCCTGGTATTAAAAAAACCCTTCGCCTCAGGGACGAAGGGTTTTTCCTCCGCGGTACCACCCTGCTTGGCGGAAATAGAATTTCCGCCCACTTTTGGGCAGGATAACGGTTGCCAGCCGGCAGCGGCTACTTGAAATTCACCGCCGCAGCTCCCGGGCGAGTTCAGCCTAAGGCACTCCCTCGGGTGCCAGTGCCGGGTTCACACCTACCCCAGCTCTCTGGAGGGATGGCTTACTACTCCCGTTCCCAGCTTTTGGTGGGTATTAAATTTTAAGGTGGAGCTGAGGGGATTCGAACCCCCGACCTCGTGAGTGCGATTCACGCGCTCTCCCAGCTGAGCTACAGCCCCACCTTTTAGTTAAAATAATACTCTCAAAACTGGCTTTTGTCAAGCAAAGTGTGGTGAGGTTCGGACATAAGTTGGGGCATCCGCTTCCTCACCCCACCTGAAGTTTGGCCTTTTTGCCAGAGGAATTACTCTCGGCGCCGTTTTGGAGTTGGCTTGTAAATCTTCCTTTCTGCCCCTTCGCCCAAAAAGCCAGAGTTCAGGGGAGGGGGTAACGGCAAAAGGCCACGGCCCGAGGGGCCGCCGCTTGCGGCGTGGCCGCAGGCGAGCAGGAGAGGCTGGGAAGCGAATCCTAACCGGGGTAATTCTCTCTCGGCGGTCACCGTCTTGGTTGTTTCATCACCTCCGCCTGTGCTGGTGGCGCAAACGGCCACCACCATGCGGGCCGCCGGGAGCCATCCCCCGGCGGCCTGGGTGCGAGTGGGTTAGCGGTTGCGCAAGATGAGGGGCAAGTAGATGCTGTGTTCCAACTTCACCACCCGGGCCACAAAGGCATCATAGTCGCCGTTATAAGTCAGGTCCGGCCCAACA
>CAZZMI010000061.1:0-11045 GCA_964655275.1 uncultured Anaerolineae bacterium
CGCCACCCCCACCTCCCTGTCCCAATCCTGGTGTTGTTATTACAAGTCCAGGCGTGAATGCCATAGTAAAAGGCCTGGTGGAAATCAGAGGAACCGCAAACATACCTAATTTCCAATTTTACAAGCTTGAGTTTGGAATAGGCCAGGAGCCCCGAGATTGGTCCTTCATCCTTTCCAACAATGCCCCGGTCGTGGGTGGAATCCTTGGGGTATGGGATACTTCCCCTTTACCGCCAGGGGAATACAAGCTGCGCCTTGTGGTAGTGGATATTACCGGTAATTACCCTCCCCCGTGTGAGATCCTCGTAAGGGTTCAGAAATAAGCCTTGCATTTTTAACAAGGGGGTGAAGATGATGCTCGTAACAAGGAAAACCGATTATGGATTAAGGATCCTTCTGGAGCTTTCCAAACTGCCTTTTGGGACATCCATACCCGCCAAAGAGCTCGCTTCCCGCCAGGGTATACCATCCCCATTCCTTAGCAAAATTGTCGCTGACCTGGCTTCAAGGCACATTCTGGAAACCAAAAGAGGAGTAAAGGGCGGGATAAGGCTCTCTATACCCCCGGAATCTATCTCCATTTTAGACGTAGTGGAAGCCATAGATGGTGGTATAAGTATCTGTTACTGCTCCGCTCGCCCTGTAGATTGCCCGAGGCAAAGTTATTGCCCTATCCGCAAAAATTTTAAACTGGTTGAGGAAAAGCTAAAGGAAGAACTCCGCCATATAACTATTGCAAACCTCGCCAAAGAAGAACTTAAAGCCCTTAAAGAAGCATAACCCTGGAGGAAAAAATGCGCATAGAATTCGGCACTGACGGCTGGAGAGCCGTAATAAGTGATGATTTTACTTTTGAAAACCTCCGTTATGTGGCTCAGGGTATCGCTGAGGCCTTTGGGCCAGGTAAGAAAATAGCCATTGGCTTTGATACTCGCTTCCTTTCAGACCGCTACGCTATTGAGGTTGCCAGGGTCCTGGCGGCCAATGATATAACTGTTTACCTTACAAAATCAGACACCCCGACTCCGGTCCTGGCTTTTTCTGTATCCCACCTCAAAGCTGATGGCGGAGTTATGATAACTGCAAGCCACAATCCACCACGTTACAATGGAGTAAAGGTGAAAGGCCCTTACGGTGAGCCAAATAAAGCTCTGGCTAAAAAGGTTGAGACCATCATTAATGCTAACATTGAGCGCCACATACCACCTCGCCTCATGGATTATGAAAGGGCTTTGGCCAATGAAGTCATCGTAAGGTTTGACCCTATGCCCCACTATTTTGAGCATGTGAAAGGCCTGGTAAACCTGCCTTTAATAGCGCAAAGCAACTTTAGAGTGGTGGTTGATCCCATGTATGGGGCTGGGCGAGGATATGTAAAAAGTCTTCTCGTTGAAGCAGGATTGCCTTCGGTACTGGAAATAAGGGGGGAAATGAATCCTGGCTTCGGGGGGATACATCCGGAGCCGATAGCCCGCTATCTGGATGCTCTGGTCTGCGCCGTAAAAGAAGGCTATGATGTAGGCCTTGCCCACGATGGCGATGCCGACCGCATCGGGGCTATTGATGCTGAAGGGAACTTTGTGGACCCTCAAAAAATATTCGCCCTTGTCCTGCGCTACCTGGTTGAGAAAAGAGGATGGAAGGGGAGTGTGGTTAAGACTGTATCCACTACCATGGCGGTGGACAGGTTGGCATCCCGCTATGGTTTGCCTTTACATGAAACACCCGTTGGGTTCAATTACATAGCCGAGCACATGATCAACGGGGATGTCCTCATGGGTGGAGAAGAGTCTGGCGGGATGAGCATAAAAGGCCATATTCCCGAAGGGGATGGGATCCTGATGGGTCTCCTGCTTCTGGAGGTGATGGCTGCCAGCTCAATGCCCTTGAAAGCCCTCGTGGAAGATTTGGCCGATGATGTTGGCCCCCTATTTTACGCCCGCAAGGACATTCCCATAGACAAACCTCGCCCTAAAAAGGAAATTATTGAATTCCTCAAGGCTTCAATTCCGTCCCGAATTGGTGGGGTGGAAGTAAAAGGGGTGAGCGACCTTGATGGGATAAAATATTTCCTGGGGGAAGAGGGGTGGCTCCTCCTGAGGCCTTCGGGGACGGAACCCCTTTTGAGGGTTTACGCTGAGGCTTCAGATCCAGCTTTACTGAGGGAATTTCTGGAAGAAGGGGAAAAGTTGGGCTTAAGAGCCCTCGCACGCCAGCCCTGAGCATCTTTTATCGCCAGGGCCTGTGCTGCTGGAGCCACAAAGCTACGGAGCGGGGCACGAAGCCACTGTCTTCAATTAAAGAACCCACCACCAGCATCGTTTCACGCAAGGTTAAGTAAACCCTTTCGCCCAGAGGTATAGCGCTTAAGTTCGTGTTGGTAGGGCTTGTGTAAACTATAAGGCCTGTCCGGCGGAAAAGCAAGCTTGCCCTGAACATGTGCAAAGGGTGGCTAACGATTATAACCCTCTTCCAGCCCATTTCATCGGCTAAAGCTTTGACAGCGCGAGCCTCTTCTCGGGTGGTCATTGCCCCATCAGCTATGAGGATACGCTCTGGGGGGATTCCATGACTTATAGCTATGCGCTTTGCTACCGCAGCTGCAGACATTGGTTCCTCCTTGTAGCCACCGGCGCAAACCAGATAAGGGGCATAACCTTGCTGGTAAAGCTCTATACCATGGCGAATGCGCGCTTCCAAGTTCGGCCCCACAAGAGCCCCAAGAACTACAATGGCATCAGCGGGAGCTGCACGGTCAACCATGCCTGTGGTATAAACATCCAGGCCCAGGAGGGAAAGGGCTACCGCAGGAAATAAAATAAGCCAGACCAAAGCTTTGCCCCGCACCTTGATAGCCTCGTCACAGGCTTTTGTAGTAGGAGCTACGAACCAGTGGGCCGGATATAACAGCTTTGAAGCCCATCTCCTTCCCTACCCGGCTATACCACTCAAATTCCACTGGATGAATGTATTCAGCTACAGGTAATTGCTGAGCAGTTGGCTGCAAGTACTGCCCTATGGTAAGGATATGGCATCCAGCCCGGCGCAAATCAGCCATAACTTCAAGGACCTCGCCCCTGGTTTCCCCAAGCCCAAGCATAAGGCCTGATTTGGTGGTTAATCCTGCCTGAGCTGCCAGGGCCAAAATCCCCAGGGAACGCCAGTAATCGGCTTTGGGTCGAACAAGAGGGTAAAGCCTAGGGACCGTTTCCACATTGTGGTTCAGGATGTCAGGACCGGCTTCAAGGACCCTGTCCAAAGCCTTAATGGAACCGCCGAAATCGGGAATAAGGACCTCCACCTTAGCTCCTGGAAGACGGCTTTTGACTGCTTTTATGGTTTGGGCAAAGTGGCTGGCACCACCATCGGGCAAGTCATCGCGCGTTACTGAAGTAATTACTACATGGTTCAAACCGAGCCTATAAGCTGCTTCCGCTACCCTTTCAGGTTCCTGAGGGTCAGGGGGCAATGGTCGCCCTCCTTTCACCGAGCAAAAGCGACAGTGGCGGGTGCAGATATCCCCTAAAATCATGAAGGTAGCCGTACCTCTACCCCAGCATTCCGCAATGTTGGGACACAATGCTTCCTGACAAACAGTGTGAAGGCGCAGTTCTTCCAGAAGAGAGGCTAACTCTTCCACTTTATCCCCCAGAGGAGCCTTCGCCTTTAACCATGGAGCTTCCTTTATCCCCCAGGTTATTTTAAAACCGAGCTTCCGGGCCCTTTCCACTGCTTCATTTTCTGAAATCGGCCCAAGGCTGGAAACTGTTGCCTCCTGCTCAGGGCTAAGTGTAAAAACGAGGTAACTTCCGGTTTCAGGGGTCAGGCCTAAAAGGAGAAAACCGCTGATAGGCTCATGGTTACAAGCTCTGACCATATGTTGAGCAAAATCTATAGCCCGGCGCTTTTCCATCGCGCCAAGCCTGAGGATGGCCAGCTTCTTCACCATCTGGGCAAGTAAAGGGCTTTACCTAAGAGATCCCGGGCAGCTTCCTGACGGCTCTCGGTAAGGCAGGGGTGACCGGCTATGGCTTCGGCCAGGTCTTCAGCCAATGCTTCCAGCTTTATGGCAAGGACTGCCTGGTCAATAAGTTCTGTGGCCCATGGTCCTACAATGTGAACTCCCAGGATTTTGTTATAAGTAGCTTCAGCTATTATCTTAACTGAACCTGCAGTCTCACCCATAGCCATAGCCCGGGCGTTCAAAGCCAGGGGAATAACACTGGTTTTGACCTGATAGCCAGCTCTTTCGGCTTCTTCCTGTGTTAACCCTACAGAAGCTGCTTCGGGTCGACCGTAAATGCAGCGGGGGATGAGGCGTTTATCCAGGTAACTTTCCAGCCCCATGATGTTTTCAGCAGCAACAATCCCTCCGGCAGTAGCCTCGTAAGAAAAGCGCCCCCCTGCCGCATCTCCTACGGCGTAAATGGTAGGGCAGGAACTTCTCATCCTTTCGTCCACTTTTATTATCCCATTTTCAACCTTTACCCCGGCTTTATCCAAGCCCAGCTCATCGGTAGCAGGAGCGCGTTCGGCTACCAACACTTTATCCACCCTGATTTCTCTCTCCCCCCTGCGATCTAAGATGGCAACAGCAAACTCTGAGCCTGCACGTTTTATAGCTTGAACTTTGGCCTCTATCAAGATTTCAACACCTTCTTCTCTCAGAGCAGCCCCGATCCTCTGGCGTATTTCCTCGTCTTCGCCTGGAAGTATCCTCCTCTCTTCTTCCACCATGGTCACTTGACTTCCAAACGCGCTAAAGATGGAGGCCAGGGCAATTTGGGGGGGATTACTTCCCAGGATTAAGAGGCGAGAAGGGACCCGGTTCAGGTTCAAGGCCTCTTCAGGGGTGATAATTCCTTCAATGGGAGGGCGGGTAAATTTAAATCCGGTAGCAATTACTATTGAATCTCCTGTAATTTCTTTCCCGTTTATTTCCACGGTTCTGGGGCCTGAAAGCTTAGCTCTGCCTTTTATAACATCCACGCCGTTCCCGGCCAGAAGGCTTTCTATCCCCATGCGGATTTCTTCTACTACCTGATTTTTGCGGGCCACAGCAGTGGCGAGGTCAAAGGCCATTTCTTTGAAAGATATGCCATGTTCCTGAGCCTTACGGAGCTGAGCCAGCAGGCGAGCTGTAGTTTGAAGAGCCTCTACCGGGACACAAGCTCTATTGGTGCAATTTCCCCCTATTTCTGCTTGCTCAATGAGGGTAACCTTAGCCCCAAGTTGAGCAGCTCTTATAGCTGCAGCCACCCCTCCTGGCCCCCCACCTATAACTATAACGTGGGGCATATTTACCTCCTTTCTCTTCGCTGTAAAAGCCAAACAGCAATCGCTCCCCCCACTCCCATGCCCAGAGGGGCAGGACATGGAAAAGAAGGAACGGAAGGACGAGGGGAAAGGCCTGATTTTTCCCTGAGGTATTTCTTCCATTTGGCATCAAGCTCATCAATGCTTAACCCGTAAACCTTCTTAAGGGCTTCTTCCTGGACGCTTCCCCTGGCAAATTCGGTTAGAAATTCCCGCATTTTCTCCTTGCCATATTCCTTGAGCAAGAACTCCACAAGGCTGTAAGCCTCAGCATAAAAGAGGTCCACTTTTTCTGGTTCTCCCACATAACCTGAGAGGGAGCGCACCGAAATCAATTTATCCCCTTCTAAAGCTTCCTTAAGGGCCAGGGCGTTTCTTGGAGGGAGTTCTCCCTGGGCATACATGGCCAATCCTTCATCAAGCCAACGTGGCAAGGGGGAAGCAAGGGGATTTTCCACTGCTTTTCCCACCACCAGGTGGCTCAATTCATGAGCTATGTTTTCCTCCACATCAGAAGCTGTCCCCAGGATTACTATTGTATCCTCCGAGAGGACCATTCCCAGAGTTAGTGTGGCTTCGTCAAAGACCTGACTGCGAGAGGGTATGACGCTTTTCATATCACCACTGGAGCTATAAACGTAAACATTTATTGGCCCTTGGAATTCAATTCCAATATCCCTTTGAATCCTTTCCAGAGCCTCCACTGCCGCATCAAGAAGCTTTCTGGCCCAATCTTCCGTCCCTTTATACCAGTAAAGGGTAATAAAGCCACTCTGGAGAGAGCGCCATTTAAAACGATTGTCCTCATACCGAAAAGAAACCGGTTCGGTCTTAAAAATGGTTCCATCCTCGGCTTCAAGGCGCCAGTAATACTTTATCAACGCTCCAGGGGCTAAAGCTCCCCGGCCCAATTTCCACTCCCAGCTTGCCTCCACACGCGTCCCAGGAGTAAATTCCGGAGCCTGCTTGTGAGTAATACCTGTCTGGCCCAGGGTATAAATCAAAAAAACTTTGCTTATAGGTTTCGGGGATTCAGCCACCAGGCGAAAACTTATGCTCTTAGCAAACTCATAAGAATGTTCGTTAACTTCAACTCTGAGCCCCTCTTGCGCCCATGCGGTAAATACCAGGGATAGGAAAAATAAAAGCCCCCACGCTACTCTAATCCAATTCTTCCACCGGAACATCCCGATACTTATCTCCTTCCTCTATGAGCATAATAGGGATCCCTTCTCTTACCGGGTATTTGCGCTGGCAATCCCTGCACACAAGCCATTTTTCCCTAATGTAATCCAGAAGGCCAGCGTCAGGGCCATTGCGGACACAAGCTGGGCACCTCAATATATCCAAAAGATCCTTGGGAATCATCCTTATACCTCCTCAAAAGGGTTCTCTGGCGGTTCAGGGGTGCTCAAAACCACCTGCCCTTTTATGTATCCCCCTTCATCTAAGAAGAAAGATTTTACAATTATATCGCCCCAGATCCTCCCTCCCGCTAAAAGCTCAACTCTATCGGCCTGGATTGAGCCCTTGAAGGCGCCGGATACCGAAACTGCTTTTGCTTTTATATCCCCCACAACCTTAGCCGATTCCCCCAGGATTACATTGGCCTGAGTTTTTATAGTGCCTTCATAGAAACCGTCAATCCTTATGCTGCCCTGGCTTTCCAGTTCGCCCTTGAAGCTTGCCCCGGGCCCTATAACAACTTCAATATGAACAGGAACAGGCTTCTCCTCTCGACCCCTGAATATCCTCATTTCCCCTCCGTATTCAATGAAAGGAAAATCATAGGGTCTAAAGGCTTACCATTCAAGCGGATCTCGTAATGGAGGTGAGGGCCATCGGCTTTTCCAGTGTCTCCAGAGAGAGCGATAACCTGGCCCTCCCTTACTTCCTGGCCTTTCTTAACCAGAAGGTGGGAATTGTGAGCATAAATGGTGGAGTAACCCATTTCATGGGCTATCTCCACCATAAGGCCATAACCAGCTTTCCATCCGGCAAAGACCACTTTACCAGCTTTGGTGGCTTTAACAGGGGTCTTGTACCATACTCCTATGTCAATGCCAGTGTGAAAATCCTTTTTACCCATAAAGATACGCGGGCCAAATTCAGAGGTAATAATAGGCTTGACATCCACAGGCCAGCGCATAGGAGCTGCAGCCAGAAGGGTAAGCTCTTGCTGGAGTTTTTCGGGGGTATCCCTCTTTTCAGGCGGGATCCTGAGAACCCGCACAACAAGGGCTCCTTCAAGGCTTTCAAGCTCAGCTTTCTGACGCTCCAGTGCGTCCCGGAGCGCCTGGGCTGTAGCTATCTCTTCAGCTATTTTCTTTGACACAAAGCCTGCAGGATTTATGGTTTCCTCTTTCTCTCCGGCTATAGGTGTAATTGTAGGATAAGGCAGGCCAGCCAATGCACGAACTCGCGCTGTAAGCTCATCAACTTCTTTAACCCTGGTCTGTACAGCTTCCAGCTCCTGGGCTATCTCCCGGATTTCCCTCTGTTGGGAGTAAAGGATTAGATTAAGGACTTGGGCTTTATCTTTGGCGAGCTTTTGCTCTTGCCTCAAAGCAGCCAGCTCTTGCATGTTACGGTAATAATCCAAGTAAAAATAGCCAATAGCAAGAAGGACAACGAGCCCTATTAACAAAGCTGCTTTGAGGGTCCAGCGAGGTATGGAGAGGTGTCTAATGGGTTTTTCCGGTGAGGAAAGGATTAAAACCGTTAAATTGTCAGGTTTTTTCCTTCTACGCAAAGCTTTCCCCCTGAAATAAGGTTAACTTTATATTACAACACCGCCTATGTTTTGTCAAAATATCTTGCGAGGGTGCAGTTATCCGCCAGATCTCAGAGGGAAAAGAGCGAGGCGAGTGTAGACGGCTCCGCTGGGAAGGAGATCGCTCTTCATCAGGCTTATGGCTTCCACCAGAACCCTGCCACCTTTTCCCACTTTCCCCAATTTTATGTATTCTCCAAGGCGTTTCCTTTCAGCGCTGGAAATACCTCTGCCCACTCTCCCCAGGGTCAAATGAGGAGAAAAAGGCCTATCTTCAGGCTTGAACCCAAGCCTTGAAAGGCTTCTTTCCACATCCTGCTGAAGGGCCAGAAGCGCCCCACTTTTCTCCTCAACCCCCACCCACACTACATTGGGGTGCGAAGGGGATGGGAAACACCCCAGACCCCCGTAATCAAAGTAAAAGGGACGATGCCTGAGGCTTACTTCCTTCAGAACTTCCTCAACAGCTTTAACTTTGCTTTTAGGAATTTCCCCCAAAAATTTCAGGGTCAAATGGATTCCCCCGGGGTCAACCCAGCGAATAACTCCCTGGGGAAGCTCAGCCTTCAACCGGTCCTGGACCTCCTTGAGCCATCTCAGGGCTTTCTCGTCCAGTTCAATGGCTACAAAAGTGCGCACAATTTCCATAGCTCCACCTCATAAGGGCTGGCATTTCGGGCAGAAATGAGAACTCCTCCCGGCCACCTTTATGCGCTCTATCGGAGTCCCGCAGCGCGGACAAGGTTTGCCCGTTCGCCTGAAAACGTTTAAGCTCAGTTGATTTTCCCCCTTCCTTCCTAAAGCATCTCTGTAGGAGCTGAAAGTGGTGCCACGATTTTTAATGCCCTTCTCCAGAACCTCGCGGATGGCCCAGTAAAGCCTCTGCGTTTCTTCCCACGAAAGGGAAGAAGCCAGGCGGCGGGGATGTATCCCCGCCAGGAAAAGGGCTTCATCGGTATAAATGTTGCCAAGCCCGGCCAGATTTCGCTGGTCCAGAAGCACAGCTTTTACTGAAGCCCTGCGCTCGGCTAAAATGCGGTGCAAATCCTGAGGGGTGAAGCTTTCGTCCAGCGGTTCCGGCCCCAGAAATTGAAGAAACTCCTCCGGCGCAGGGTGCCAGTAAGCCCTCCCCAGCTTCCTTGGGTCATGGAAGGAAAGGGAAAAACCATCCTCGGTGCGAATTCGCAATACCAAGGAAGTCCCGGAGGCCGAATTGAGGTAAAGCTTCCCGGTCAGCCTTAAGTGAAATAGCAAGGCAGAGCCATCTGAAAGCTCCAGGATTATATACTTCCCCCGCCTTCTAACCCGGTTAATGCTCTTCCCAGTTAATGCTTCCGGGGAAATGCCCGAAGTAAGCTCCGGCCTGAATACCTCCACCTCTGCTATGCGTTTGCCCTCCAGAAAAGGCTTCAAATCCTGAACAATTGTCTCCACTTCAGGAAGCTCAGGCAATTTATCCCCTCCTCCTTAAAATCCAGGACATAATGCCTCCGAGAACCGCACCAAGCCCCAGTGCTATTTCCAGCGGTAACCAGCGCAGGGGGAGGCGAGCCCTTTGCTCCGGCAAGGGGGCAGGGGTCTCCTCCGGCAACTGAGTCGAGATCGGACTCCCGAAATTTAAAGAACGCACTTCACCCCCTTTCTCCACTGTGGTGGGTGCCATGGGAAGAGCTCTCACAGCCTCAGGCTGCGGGGAAAGTTCCTGAGTGGGCACAGGCGTGATGGCAGGAGCTTTCACAGAAAAGGGTGCAAGCTGAGATGCAAAAAGGTCAAACCCCAAAAGCAAGATTAGGGCAATAGTGGCCACTGCAGTAAAAGCCCTCGCCACATAAAAGCCAACGGGAGCAGGTGCTCGCTTCAGATCCGCAACCCTGACCACGAAAGGACGCGGTGCTGGGACCCGGGGGACATCCCTGAGGAGGGAAATGGTCCAGCGGAGGCTTTCCCATTCTGCCAGGCACTCCTTACACGATTGCAGATGCTCTTCCACAATCTTTCTTTCTCCTGGGGAAAGGCCTTTATCGCCATATAAGGGGAGTAAAGCTTTAACCTTTTTGTGCTTCCAACCGAACATCTTGTCCACCTCTAAGGTTTAAGACGATAACGCGGAGGTAAAAGTTCCTGGTGCGCCAAAAGGTAATCCCTGACCCTGGCCCGGGCTCTGCTCAACCTTGATTTCACAGTTCCCAGAGGTATTCCAAGAGCTTCAGCTATTTCATTGTAATCGCAGCCTTCCAGGTCTGAAAGCACAATCACCGCTTTTTGGTCAAAGGGCAAAAGGTCTATTGCCTGCTGGATAAGATGGGCAAGCTCCTGCCTTTCAACGTAATTATCAGGGTTTTCTGCATTAGAAGAGAGGAAAGCAACCCTCTCCTGCTCAATCCCTCCCTTCTCTGAAGCTGGGGGGTAAAGAGGGGTGGTTGGTTTTCTCTTGTAGGCTCTAAGGACATCCCTGCAAGTGTTGGTAACGATTCGGAGAAGCCAGGACTTAAAGGATCCTCCTTTAAAATTGCCAATCCCTTTGAAAGCCTTAACGAAGGCTTCCTGGACGGCATCGGAAGCATCATAATGGTTACCCAGGATGCGAAAAGCGACGTTGTAGGCGGTATCCTGGTAGGCTATTACCAGAGAATTGAAAGCATCCAAATCACCCTTGCGCGCTCTTTCTACTAATTCCCTCTCTTCATCAGGCATTCCAAGAATCCTGTTAACAAAAAAGGGGCCACCATCCCTTATTGGGATACAAGTGGCCCCGATATCCTCCCCCTTTACTCTCCGAAGAGAGCTCTTGCCGTCCTCTTCAGCATATCTATGCCCCGAACTTCAGTTTCATAAAGGGGGATAATAGCTCTGACCATGCCGTTGAACAACTCTTCAATGAGCTTAAGGTAGCTCTCCTGAGCCGCTATCCTGTTCAGGACAAACTCTGGCGGATTTTCCCCAACCGCATTCTTAT